>NZ_JARWRU010001225.1 GCF_029867845.1 Nocardia farcinica
CCCGGGCGGGGGACCGCCGGGCCGCGGTGGGGGCGGATCGGGCCCGCCCGGCCCCGGCGCGGGCGGGTACGGCCCGCCCGCCGCCTGCGCCGTCGGGTACGGGCCGCTCGGCGCGGGCGCGGTGGGATACGGGCCGCTCGCGGTCGGCGCGACCGGATGGCCTGCGGCGCCCGTGTGCGGCGGCTGCCCGGGAACCGCGGGAGAACCGCCGTAGGTCGCGTGCTGCCGCGGCGGCGCGGTCGGCGGGGCGGCCAGTGCCCGCTTGGCCGCGGTGGCGAATTCGGTGCAGCTGTCGAACCGGTCCTCCGGCCGCTTGGCCATCGCCCTGGCCAGCACCACGTCCAGCTGCGGCGGCAGGTCGGGCCGGGTGGCGCGCACCGACGGCGGCGGGCTGTAGAGGTGGTCGTGGATCACCTTGGCCGGGTTGCCGTTCGGGAACGGCGCCGAGCCGGTGAGCAGCCAGTACAGCGTGCAGCCGAGCGAGTACTGGTCGGCGCGGTGGTCGAGCTGACGCCCGCCGAGCTGTTCGGGCGCGGCATAGGCCAGGGTGGCGGTGATGGTGTCGCCGGAGGCCAGGGTGGTGTCGGAATCGCGCACGCCCGCGATGCCGAAGTCGGTGAGCAGCACCCGCTCCGGCTGGCCGATGGGGGCCTTGGCCAGCAGGATGTTGGCGGGCTTGATGTCACGGTGTAGCACGCCGTTGGCGTGCGCGAAATCCAGTGCGGCGGCGACCTCGGCGACGATCTGCACCGCGCGGGCCGGAGCGAGCACGTCGATGTCCACACTGGCCGCGTCGGAGCCGGAGATGAACTGCATCGAGATCCACAGCTGGTCGTCCTCGGCGCCGCGGTCGTAGACGGTGACGATGTTGGGGTGGTCCAGCTGCGCGACCAGGTCGGCCTCCCGCTCGAACCGGCCCCGGATCTCGTCGTCGGTGTACAGCTCGCGGGCCAGCAACTTCAGCGCCGTCAACCGAGGCAGACGCGGATGCTTGGCCAGATACACCGTGCCCATGCCGCCCTTGCCGAGCACACGCTTGATCTCGTAGCCGGCAAAGGTCTCGCCGATCCGCAACACAGTGATCCTCACCCCCTGGGTTCCAACCGTAGTTCCGACGACCCCGCGGGGCCCCGACCGAGTCGACCGAGCAGCGGAACACGATCGCCCGAGTTCCCACCGGTGTTATCTCCCGCGAGCCCGCGAGCGCAACAGTCGACGATCCGAGACCGATCCGCTCGGCCGATCTCTGGTACGCATTGTCGGTCATGGCGGCGGTCCGTGCGTCGGCTCCGCCGTGATCGGCGGCCCGGCCGGGCTGTCGGTGCCGGTGGCTAGGCTGTGGGCATGCGCATCGGAGCACACGTCCGGCTCGACAGCGACCCCATCGGCTTCGGCGAGAAACTGGGCGCCGAGGTGATCCAGATGTTCGTGGTCGACCCGCAGAGCTGGGACAAACCGGTCCCCCATCCGCGTACCGAGGAGATCCTGGCCAGCCCGATCGACGTGGTGGTGCACTCCTCGTACCAGATCAACGTGGCCAGCACGAACAACCGGCTGCGGATGCCCTCGCGCAACGCCGTCGCCCAGCAGGCGAAGGCCGCCGCCGATCTCGGCGCTTTCGGCCTGGTCGTGCACGGCGGCCACGTCCGCTCCGACGCCGAGGTCGATGCCGGAATCGACAACTGGCGCAAGCTGTTCGAGCGCCAGCAGGACAAGGGCGGCTTCGCGGTGCCGATCCTGATCGAGAACACCGCGGGCGGCAACCACGCCATGGCCCGGCACTTCGACCGGATCGCCCGGCTGTGGGACGCGGTCGGCGACTACGGCGCGGGCTTCTGCCTCGACACCTGCCACGCCTGGGCGGGCGGGGAGGATCTGGTCGGCGTGGTCGACCGGATCAAGGCCATCACCGGCCGCATCGACCTGGTGCACCTGAACTCCTCGCGCGACGCCTTCGACTCCGGCGCCGACCGGCACGCCAACTTCGCCGACGGCACCATCGACCCGCAGCTGCTGGCCGAGGTGTGCCGCACCGCGGGCGACCCCGTGGTGCTGGAGACCCCGGCCGACGGCTTGGCCGACGACCTGGCCTACCTGCGCGAACACCTCGACTGAGGGTGGTGGCCCGCGAGCGCCCGGCAGGCCGGTGCGGCGGGCTGGGCCCGCGCCGATCGGGCCGATGGTTCACACTGGTTGCCATGAACAGCGAGGCAGGCAGTGTCGCCGCGGGGGGGGGGGGGGGGGGGGGGGGGGGGGGGGGGGGGGGGGGGGGGGGGGGGAGGGGGGGGGGGGGCCGGGGGGGGCGGCCCCGGGGGGTTTGGGGCGCGGGGGGGGGGGCGGGCGCCGGGGCCCCCCCC
>NZ_JARWRU010001226.1 GCF_029867845.1 Nocardia farcinica
GTGATGTCGATGCCTGCCACCGAGACCCGCCCGGCGTCGAAGATCGAGGTGACCTCGCCGGTCGCGCCGTCGACGATCGCGATGCCGTTGTTTTCCTGCAGGGTGACCGCGACCTCGCCGCGCGCGTTGATGCTCACGTACTCCGGTTCGAGGTCTTCGGGGCTGTCCAGCCCCGCGGCACGGGCGGCGGCCACGTCGAATTCGACCGTGCGCGTATTCCACCCGTCCGGCTCGCCGGTGAGGTCGATCAACTGGAGGAAGCCGGTCGGCGGTTGCGGCAGGTCACCCTCCTCGCCGCCCTCGGGGGTGAACTCCTCGTCGCGCTGGTTCTCGATGGCCACGGCGGCGAACGCGCCGTCGGGGCTCACCGCGATCGAGTCGGGCTGGCCGCCGAGGTCGATGCCGCGCACCCGGGTGCGGTCGGCGACGCGCACCACGTCCACCCGGCCCGAGGGGGCGGCGAAGTCGCCGCCGGTGGTGTCCACGACCACGAGCACGTAGTCGCCGTGGGCGGCGACGGAGGTGGGCTGGTCGTCGGCGTGGCCGAGTTCGGCCATCGACAGCGTGCCGAGGCCCGCCGGGTTCGACGGATCGCGGATGTCCAGGAAGCCGATGCGTTCGGCGGCGGCGTCGGTGTAGACGAGCGTGTCGCCGTCCGGGGTCACCGTGGAGATCTCGGCGACGGTCTCGGTCTCGACCGGTTCGCCCGCCGGCCGGTTCTGGAACACCGGGTAGGTGGCCGTGCGATGGAATCGCTCACCCTCCGGCGGATTCCAGTCGATGGCGGCGGCCGCGCCGGGCGCGGTGTCACCGCTCTGTTCCCCGGTCGAGCAGCCCGCTGCCACAAGTACCGCGGCAACGGCCAGCACGGCCACGCGAATCGGGTTCGACGTCGTCATTCGTCCTCAACTCCACACTCGATGTTCGTCGAGGCAGCGTGCCGCCCCCGGGTGAGCCGGAGGGGGTTGCCGGGTGAATGCCGGGCGACGATCGGGTGTCGAGAATGCCGGAGGTGACTGTTCCGCGGACACGGTGGGAGCCGCGCCGGTACCGGAAGCACTCGGGGCGGGCCCGGAGACGGGGGGGCCCGCCCCCGGGGGGG
>NZ_JARWRU010001227.1 GCF_029867845.1 Nocardia farcinica
ACGACCGCCGTGACCGGCGGGCCGACGGCGGATCGGTGACAGGCAGCGAGCGACGGGTGAGGAGTGCGATGGGTCAGGAGGTGCAACGGGTGCGGACCGGTACGGAACCGGCGGGCGTGGCTGTGGCGCCCGCGCGTTCAGCGCGGCAGCGGCGCGGTGCGCGGCGAGCGGCTGGTCAGCCGCAGCGTCACCCCGCAGTCGCCCGCCGACGCGTCCGGGCGCACCTCCACCTCGTACTGGGAGGCCAGGGTCGGCGAATGCCGTTGCAGCGCACGCTCGATCATGCCCTGCTGCACACCGGCCACCACCTCGGGCAGATCGCGGGCGATGCGCCGCAGCGGGCAGTTGCACACGCTGATCTCGTGGCCGCCGAAGCTGGACAGGGTCTGCGACACCTGGAAACCCAGCCGGGTCAGGGTGGTGGTCACCACGGTCACCGGGTCGGGCAGCTCGTCGTCGGTGGCGGTGATGCCGGACAGGCTGTCGGCCCACACGCGCCCGGCCGCAACGGCTTTCGCGCGCCGCTCCGCCGGTGTGTCGCCGAGCTGGGCGAGCAGGGCGGCCAGCACCGGCGCCGCCGGGTCGGCGCCGACGGCGAGATAACCCTTGCGCGGCCTGCCCACGGTCTCCGAGGGCAGCCAGGTGCCCTCCACCAGCCCGGCGTCGATCAGGGCATTGAGGTGGAAGCGCGCGGTGGTGATGTGAATTCCCAAGGTGCGCGCGATGACCGGGGCGTCGAGCGGCTCCAGCGAATCGCGCACGAGCGCGAGGACCTTGTCCCGCTGCCGGGGGTTGGCCGCCATCGGTGTTCCTCTCCCGACACGCCCGGCGTCGACTCCTGCCGGGACGTCCCGGACGACAACTTTCCCCCCGATTGTAGAACCGCCCCCGCGGCGGCCGAACCGACAGGAAGCAGACCATGACCACACCATTACCCTTCGACAAGCGCGACTCCGCGCACCTGCCCGGACACTGGCTGCTCGCCCGCCTCGGCAAGCGGGTGCTGCGTCCCGGCGGGGCCGAGATGACCGAGAACATGCTCGACGCGGCGAAGCTGACCGGCGCCGACGTGGTCGAGCTCGCCCCCGGCCTCGGCAAGACCGCCACCGCCATCCTCGACCGCAAGCCGGCCAGCTATCGGGGCGTGGAAGCCGATCCCGACGCCGCCGCGCTGACCGCCGCCGCAGTCGGCGGCGCGGGTGTGGTGAGCAGCGGCGACGCCGCCGAGACCGGCCTCGAGTCGGAGTCCGCGGACGCGGTGATCGGCGAGGCCATGCTGACCATGCAGACCGACGCGCACAAGGCACAGATCATCGCCGAGGCCCACCGGGTGCTGCGTCCCGGCGGCCGCTACGCCATCCACGAGCTGTCGCTGACCCCCGACGACCTGCCGGAGACGACCAAGACCGAGCTGCGCAAGGCGCTCGCCCGCTCGATCAAGGTCAATGCCCGTCCGCTCACCGCCGCGGAATGGCGGGAGATCCTCGTCGCGGGCGGCTTCGAGATCGAGCACGTCGGTTACGCGCCGATGGCGCTGCTGCAGCCGCGCCGGGTGATCGCCGACGAGGGCGTGCTCGGCGCCCTGCGCATCGTCAAGAACGTGCTGCGCGACAAGGCCGCTCGCGAGCGCGTGCTCGCCATGCGCGCCACCTTCAACGAGCACAAGCGCGAACTGCGCGCCATCTCCATCATCGCGAGGAAGCCGAAGGCATGACCGAACAGACCGCACCCCAGACCCCGGCCGCGAACGGCACCCACGAGTTCCAGCCCGGCGACGGCCCCGGCCCCAGCGCCCGCAGGCTGCTGGCCGGCCCCGGCCTGACCCTGGTCGGCTTCAGCTTCCGCGCCGGCCAGGTGCTCGACGAGCACAAGGCGCCCGGCCCGATCCTGGTCTCCTGCGTCAGCGGGCGCATCGACCTCGAGGTCACCGGCGGCGAGGCGCAGGGCGCGCACCGGCTCGAGCCCGGCTCCACGGTCTACATCGCCGGCGGCGACCCGCACCGGCTGACCGCGCTGGAGGACTCGGTCGTGCACGTCACCCTGCACCGCAACCTCTGACCCGCCACCTCGGGACATCACCTCCGGGACGTAACCCCAGGGACGTAACTCCCGGGACGTAACCCCGACACCGCCCGGCCCGCCGCTCACGAGCGGTGGGTCGGGCCGTGTGGTCCGGTGCAGTGGCGGTCGCCGGGGCAGTCGGCGGCGTGGTCGAGTTGCAGGGTGGTGTGGGCGAGATCGAAATCGGCCAGCAGCGTGGTCTCGATCTGCTTGCGCACCGCGTGACAGTCGGCGGCGTCGTCGACCAGCACGTGCGCCGACAGCGAGGGCTCGCCGGAGGTGATCGTCCAGACGTGCAGGTCGTGCACCTCGGTCACCCGCGGGATCGCGCAGATCCGCGCGCCGATGTGGTCGGGGTCGAGATGGGCGGGGGCGGCCTCGAGGAAGATGCGGCCGGACTCGCGCACCAGCGACCAGCCCGCCTTGATCATCAGCGCGGCCACGATCAGCGCGGCGATGGCGTCGGCGCGCGGATAGCCCGCCAGCCAGACCACCGCGCCCGCCACCGCGGTGCCGATGAAGGCGTACATGTCGTTGAGGATGTGCTGGAAGGCGCCCTCGACATTGAGGCTGGTGCGATTGGCGTGGCTGATGCACCAGGCCGCGGCGATGTTGATCACGATGCCCGCGACCGCGGTGATCAGCACCAGCGGCCCGGCCACGTCCGGCGGTTCGATCAGCCGGTGGATGCCCTCGTAGACGAAGAAGGCCGCCAGCAACAGCAGGGTTACGCCGTTGGCCTGCGCCGAGAGGATCTCCGCGCGCTTGTAGCCGTAGGTGTATCTGCCCGCGGCGGGGCGGCGGGCCAGCCGGATGGCCACCAGCGCCAGCACGATGGCTGCCGCGTCGGTGAGCATGTGCGCGGCGTCGGTGATCAGCGCCAGCGACTGCGCGAGGATGCCGACGACCACCTCGACGGCCATGAATCCGACGATCAGCGCCAGGGCGATGCCGAGCCAGCGTGGGTCGGAATCGGGCCCCCCGCCGGGGGGGGGGGCCGGGGGCCCCGGGGGGGGGGGGGGGGGGGGGGGGGGGGGG
>NZ_JARWRU010001228.1 GCF_029867845.1 Nocardia farcinica
CCGCCGGGGAAGGTGACTCGCCCGCCGCACCATCGGGCTACCTCGTCGGGGGTGACGCGGTTGGTGAGTTGGACGGCTTCGATCTCGACTGGCCGTTTGCGGTATCGCTCGGGTGTGAGTGCCATGCCCGCGCACGGTAGGGGGGGGGGGGGGGGGGGCGCCCCCCCCCCCCGGGGGGGGGCCCAAACCCCCCACGGGCGCCCCCCCCCGGCCCCGGCCCCCCCGGCGGCCGCCCCCCCCCCCCGCCGCCCCCCCCCCCCCGGGGCGGGCGCCCCCCCCCCCCCCGGGTGGGGGGTGGTTACGCTGCGCCTCGGGTGCGGTCGAGGGTGCGGACGTACCGCTCGTACTCGCGGCGGCGGCGTTCGCGTTCCTCCTGCTCGGCCCGCCGCTTCTCCTCCTCAGCACGCTGCCGTTCGAAGGTGGTGCGGGCGGCGGTCACTCGTTCGAGGGCCGCGTAATAGTTCGCTTCCCAGCGACCGCCGAGGTTGACGTACATTTCGGCTCGTTCGGCGGCGTCCTGCAAGGCGAGGAGTTCGCTGTAGGTGACGTACTCGCTGGCGTGGGTGATCTTCGGGCTGGTCACAGGGTGCCGCCGGTCGAAAGGTAGTGGCCGAGAGCGATGACGGCGGCGATGAGGAGCAGCAGGAGCAGCACGTCAGCGGCGAGGCTGTCGGTGATGCGGTGCAAGAGTTTCACAGATCCGGTTCCTTCCGGTTCAGAGTGAGGGCTTATCCCTCGAACACCTATGACGGTACACACGCATGTGCACGGCGGCAAGGGGTTGGCCCGAAACATTTCAAGGCGTGTCGGCCACCTCCACCACCTGCCCCTCGATGGCTTGCCCCTTCTCCATCAACCGCAGGAACTCAGCCTTCAACTCATCCAGCGACGATGAAGCCTCCGCCCCCATACTCACCTGGTTCACAGTCACATTCGGGCCGGTGAACCCACCCAGCATCATCAGCCGGCCGAGCGCCTTCTCCGCCGCCCGATGCCCCTTCTCGAACCGGTCGAGATCACCGCCAGCGACGCCTTCCAACATGACTGTGACAGCGTGCCGCCACAGCAGTTCCGCGCGAGCCGTGTACCGGGGGCGCAGGTGTTCAGCGGCTTCGGTGGCGGCGCGTTTGAAGTGCGCGTTCACCGCGTACCGTGCAGAGGCGGGGTTTGTGTAGCCCAGCTCGGCCGCGATCTCGCTGTACGTCCACCCCTTCACAGCGAGGTCCGCAGCCTGTTGATGCTTCGCCATCACCTTCGGGGACGCGACAGCGTTACCCTTCGGCGGACCCTTCCGCTTCTTCAAGTGTTCGGGTTTGCGGGGGGTCGCCATCAGCAACCCCTGTCGTTGTTGTGGATGCCCATACCGGTGAGGTTGCAGGGGAGGGGTGCAACCTCGCCCGCGTCCGCCCGTACGCACTGGCAGCTGCGCAAGCTTCGGCGATCCGTATTTCCTCGGTGCGGCGGCAGTGGTGGCAGCCGTCGCCCTTGAACTGTCGCCAGTGTGCACCCCGGTCAGCGCACTCCTCGTACCGCTGCCACCACGGCATGACCGCTACTCGGTGAGGGTGTCGAAGCCGAGACCGCCGGTCTCAACGGCGGGGCCGATGGGGGTGGCGTCGGCGAGTCCGAGGCGCTGGGCGTGTTCGGCGAGGCGGTCCCGGACCTCGCCTGTGGTCTCGCGGACGTTGATCGGTTCCGGCCGGTTCCGGGTGTAGATGCTGGCGCCGGTGGACAGGCTGACCGGATCGATCCCAATCACCACTGTCGTCTCGTACGGGGTGACAGCTTCGATCGTGGTCGGGTCCACCAGGATCACAGCACCGGAAGGGTCGTGGAATTCGAGCAGCATCAGTTCTTCTCCTGGGTGATGGCGGCGAGTCGTTGACGTCCTCCCGGCCCTGAAGGGACCGGGATTCCTCCTGAACCTTGCGGTTCTCCGGTGGGTTCCTGTTTCACAGGGACCTGCCTTCCGCTAAGCGGCTGGACTTACGGTCCCTCCGCAGGCAGTTAGACTCCCGGCCCGTCCGGCCGTGAGTATGTTGATCGCCGCATTCCAATCGCGGTCGTGCGTCGTGCCGCACCCACACGTCCATTCGCGGACGTGCAGGGGTTTCTTCTCCCCGATCACGCCACAGTTGGAGCACATGCGGGTGGAGGGGAACCAGCGGTCGACCTTCCCGAAGGTTCGCCCATACCGGGCGGCTTTCTCCTCCAGCATGGTGACGAACATCGACCAGCCCGCATCGTGCACCGACTTCGCCAACCGGGTGCGGGCGAGACCCTTCACGCACAAGTCCTCCACGTACACCGCTTGGTTCTCGCGGATGATCCGTGTCGAATGCTTGTGGGCCCAGTCCCGCCGCGTATCCCCAACCTTGGCGTGCGCGCGAGCAACTTTCACCCGAGCCTTCGCCCGGTTCGCCGATCCCTTCTCCTTGCGGGACAGGGCCTGTTGTGCCTTCCGCAACCGTCGTTCGGCCTGCCGCAGGAAACGCGGGGACTCGATCGTCTTCCCGTTCGACATCACCGCGAACGTGGTCAAGCCGAGGTCGATACCCACCTCGGACTCGATCGGCGGCAACGGCTGATCGTCCACCTGCACAACGAACGATGCGAAGTAGCGGCCCGCCGCATCCTTGATGATCGTCACCGACGACGGCTCCGAGGGCAGCTCCCGCGACCATGTCACCTTGAGGTCGCCGATCTTCGGCAACCGCAACTTGCGGCCCGCCGTGATCGCGAACCGGGCGTTCTTCGTGAACCGGATCGCCTGCCGCGTGTCCCTGCGAGAACGGAACCGGGGTAGTCCGATTCGTGCGCCCTTCCGCTTCCCCGTGACCGAGGCGAAGAAGTTCCGGTAGGCGGTGTTCAGGTCGGCCAACGCCTGCTGCAACACGACGGACGACACTTCGCCCAGCCATGCCCGTTCCGGGGTGGCCTTCGCTGCGGTGAGACGCTTCGACAGTTCGGCGTCGCTGATCCGTTCGCCCTTCTCGAATGCTTCCATCCGCGCCGCGAGTGCATCGTTGTACACCACGCGCGCACACCCGAACGCCTGCGCCAGCTTGATCTGCTGGCCGGGCGTCGGATAGACGCGGAAGTTGTACCGAAGCTGCACACCCACAGCCTACAGTTGGTTTATGGACAACAGCAATGAGATACGCACAGGTAGGCACTGTGTTTTCGCTCTCCATGCACACTTGGTTTTCGTCACCAAGTACCGGCATCGGGTGTTCGCCGCACGCCACCTCGAACGGATGGAAGAGATCATGCGGGCGGTGTGCGCAGACTTCGAATGCGAACTCGTCGAGTTCAACGGCGAGTCCAACCATGTCCACCTCCTCGTGAACTTCCCCCCGAAAGTTGCCCTGTCGAAACTGGTGAACTCGCTCAAAGGGGTGTCGTCGCGGCGGATGCGGCAAGAGTTCCCCGAACTGGTCCAGCACTATTGGCGTGCGCAACGCTTGTGGTCGGGTTCCTACTTCGCGGGCTCGGTAGGCGGTGCCCCCTTGTCGATCCTGCGCCAGTACATCGAACAGCAGGACCGTCCCGTCTAGGGCACGCTCGGGCCTTGGCGGCCCTCCCGCGTGGGCCTTCACCCCCGCCCTGAAGGGCGGAGCACTAGCCCACATTTCGGTAGCGGCCGGTGAACACCGCCCAGGCGATGGGGATCAGGGCGCCCAGTACGAGGAGTGACACGGACAGGAGGGCGAACAGGGCAGCTTCGATGGTGCTCAACGGCTCCACTTCCAGAGGAGGCCGGCGAGGATGGCCCCGCCGACGATGATGGACAGGAGTGCGGTAACTGCGGACCCGATCAGTTGGGGGAGGGTCGCCCAGATCGCGGTGAACACGAGTGCGCCGATGCCGACACCGATGGGGATGGTGATGATGAAGACGGCGATAAGGGCGAAGGTCTGCCAGACGGGCCGACCGTCAGGGCGTGTCGGGTGGTCGGCGTGTCGGGCAGGGATTCGGGTGGGGGCAGCGGTCACCACTTCCAGACTCCGATGGGTGCGGTGAAGACGGGGAGGGTCTGCTCGAGAGTGACGACCGGGTGGAAGAGGTAGGGGGCGAGGAGTTCACGAACGCACATGGGTGTGTCCTTTCGAGATGGTGTCAGCGACCCAGGGGAGGGGAACGGGTCGGAGTTGGTGGGCGTCGAGGCCGACATGGATTTGCCTGCCCCGCACCTGGATGTGGGAATGGGTGTGTCCGTGGAGCAGCCATTGCCCGGTGTCGGGCATCCGCCATTCGGCGTGTCGGCTCTCTGGGGCGTGGTCGCCGTCCGGGTCGTCCCGGTACGGGAAGTGCGACAGCAGGACACGCTGCCCGGCGATGCGGAGCGTGGCTACGGACTGCACTGTCTCGAACACGTCCAGCCAACGTCGCATCCGCTTGTGTGCACGGGACCGCATCGGATGTGTTTCGTCATGGTTGCCCGACACCAGATGCTTGATGCCGGGGCGGACGAGGCGATCCCAGTTGGCGGCTACTGCGGCGTCATGGTCGTCGACATCGGCGAACCCACGCAGCCCTGCGACCATCCCGTGGTGAATGTGCAGATCGCTACAGAACCAGATCGCTGTCACTGCGCCTCCACCGCCGGGGCGTGCTTCTCGATCTCGTCGATGCGGTCCACGTCCTCAGCGGTAAGGAGGCGCCCGATCCACGAGCCGTCCGGTGCGGTGGTGGGGAGGGCGGACACGTCGCCGCCGGGGTAACAGCCGAGAGCCCAGGCATTGTCGATGGCTTCGATGAAGCTGTAACCGGGGACGATGCACGCACCCAACCAACTGGGTCCACCTGGTCGCTGCTCCTCGCGGGGTGGGGCCTTCTCCGGGTCGCAGAACGACAGCCACCACAGCGGGAGTCGGCTGTATTGGCGTTCATTGATCGCGGTCGCGGCCTCCGCCAACTGGGCGCCGCTCGCATCATGCGGCAGGGTGATGGCGACACCATGACCACGCAACGTGATCGTCTTCGCCGCGACCTGATTCGGGGGCTGGTTCACTGGCCGGCCCCGACCGTTGCTGCGGTGATGGTGAGGTATCGCTCTCCGGTGGTGCGCGCCAACTTCTGCACCAGGTCGGCGAGGTCACTGCCCAGGCTGGGGCGGATGTTGCCTTCGCGGTCCTTCCATGACATCTGCACTGACCCGCCCGCGTCCGCGGTGACGACGAGCGAGTAGGGGACGCTGATGGTGCTGTCCAGGCGCAGTGTGTAGGCGACGATCGGGAGGGCGGTGGGGTGGGCGTGATGCTGATCCAACGCGGCGGTGGCGGCGTGTTCGATGACGGTCGGCCACATGTCCGTCGGCGTGTCCGGGTCGAGACTGATGGTGAATGCGGTGTGGAGGGTGTGGCCGTCGAACGCCCACCCGATCAGACGGCTTCCCTCACCTTGCTCGTTGAGGACAGTGGTGGTGGCGCGGTCCAGCTCGTCGGAGCGGCGGGACACGGTCGGTGCGGTCACTGGTTCTTCGGGGCGGCGGAGGCGATGACGTGACCGATGATCTGCAACGCCTGGGCTTCGCTGAACCCGGCCTGGATCATCGCGGCGTAGTAGTCGTACAGGTGGGCCCCGAACTTGCGGGCAGCGGCGGACGGTTCGACCTTCGCGGCAGGGTCGGGGGTGAAGTGGTCAGGACGCATCAGGGGTTTCCCTTCTCGGGGGTGTCAGGTGTTGGGGTGTACTCGGTTGCGGCGCAGGGGAAGCGGCTCACGTATTCGCGGCGGGCCATCAGATCTCCTCGGCGGTGTACGCGCCGGACAGCAACTGCCGTGCGCGGACATGGGTGGCGGTCATGGGTTCGGTGACGGTTCCGCCGCATTCATGCCTGATGACGGTGCAGAAGATCTCGCGGCAGCTGTCATCGCACAACGGGATGGGGTCGCCGATGGCGTCGACACGGAGGACGCGAACACCAGCCGGGGTGGTTTCGCGGTAGCAGTCTCCGACATGGAGAAGGGGGTGGTTCATCCGGTTCCTTCCGGGTGGTGAGTGAGGGCTCTATCCCTCGAACAAAAGTGACTATACACACGGGTGCATGCCGTCACAAGCGAAACGACTAGCGGGTTTCAGCCATCCGATCCGGTGGCCGGAATGGTGTCGAGAATGTACCCGCACAACCAATCCGACAACGCCGCGACAGCATCGCGATCTGTCATCGGGACGGGGCCTTCCAGCAGCGTAAGGTCATGATCCACCAACGCCACCCGACCGCGATTGTCGGTGACGACATGCACGCCGAGCGGTGACCAGTCGGTGAGTTGATGCATCAGGGCTCCTTCCCCAGCGGTGAGGGCTCCATCCCTCGAACAAACCTGACGGTACACACTCACATGCTGGCGGTCAATCAGGATGCGGCGGCGTGTCTGTCCTCAACGATTGCCCTCTCGATCGTGCGCGGATGCAACCCCATCCGCTGCCCGATCTGAACCGGTGCCAAACCCTCCGCCCGCAACTCCGCAACAGTCTCCCGCAACGCAGCAGTCCGCTCCGCACGAGACGGCACCGTGGTGCGGGACGGCACCGCCATCACCCGCGGATCGTCGATGTCCAACCCCTCCCAATCCAAAGGCGCGGGATGCCCGTCACGTTCAGCGAGGTTGCGTGCCAACCGATGCCGGCCTGTCGTGCAGGGGGTGCCGGACAGCTTCTCGTACACGTCGTGGACGGCGGCCCATGTTTCCCATGCGGTGAACCGGTAGCGGCTGATCCGGTACAGGGCGTCTCGTGCGTACCCCATTTCGTTGGCGATGGCGGGGAAGGTCCAGCCGATCGCTTGCAGGGCGTGCAGGCGGCGGGCGGCGCCGATGGCGAGGACGATCTGCTGGCGCTGGTTGGGGGTGTGGGTGACGGCCATGATGGCGCGGGCGTGTCGGATGCGGGTGGTTTCGGATACGCCGAGGTTGATGTTCTGGATGCACGAGTAGTGGACTTGGGCGTCGCGGGCGATGGATGCGAGGGGCAACCCGAAGTCGTCGTGGAGGAGGTGGACGTGTTCGCGGACGGGGGCGGAGGGGACGTAGCCGGGGAGTCCGGCGAGGGTTGTGCGCATCTCGTATTTGGCGTGTTTGCGGCCTTTCGGTTTGAAGCTGGTGTGGATGTGTCGGGAGGGGGTGGGGATGGGGTTGGGCATGGTTAGGCGGAGTCTCCGAGTTCGAACAGGGGCAGGGTGGTGTCAGTTACGCGGGGCCGGCGAGTTGGCCCGGTGGGGTGGAGTACGTACACGGTGGGCGGGCATTGGATGCGGCGTGCTGCTGCGAGTTGGTCGATGAGTTGGCCGCGGGATTCCTTCAACCGTTCGACTTCGGCGAGGACGCGGGCGTGTTCTTGGGGGGTGATTCCTGCGGGGCGGGTGGAGATGCGGGCGGTGCGGGCTTCATCGACGAGGAGTTTCGTGGTGAGCACGGCGACGGGTTCGCACCTGACCATCTGCACGGTGCGGCGGGAGCAGCGCAGCCATGCGGCGATGGTGTCGGTGGTGATTCCGCGGTGGGTGAGTTGCGCGATCAGCCAGGCCCGGTCGTGTTGGGAGAGCTGTTCGTGGTGGACCCGCCCCGCTATCGCGGCCTCGATGAGGTTGGCGTCGGGCTCCCACTTCGGTTGATGCATGGGGACGACAGAGGACACGGCTTCACCTCCGGGGGTAGATGCGGCGGAACGGGATACGGGCGGCGGCGGCAAGTCCGAGGCACCCCCACGTGCCGGGGGAGTCGGCGCGGTTCGGGGTGAGCGGGAAGGCGAGGAGCAGTTCGGCACCGGACCGCACCATTTCGGCGTTGCGGCGTGGTCCGGCGTCGGGGCAGTACCAGGTGCCGTCCCGGCGTTGTCGTCGCGGGCGTTTGCATTCGACGGTGCACGGCCCTGCCCAGTCGGCGGGGTGGGGTTCGGCGAGCACGGTGGGGCCGGGCATGTCCTGGCGGGCGTGCACCCATTGGGCGGCAGCCTCGTCCGCGCCCCGTCCACAGTCGCCGTGCACCACCGTCAATGTGTCGCCGGGGTACAGGAGGTCGGCGACCGCGTCGAGTTCATCCCACACCTGGGCAGGGTCGGGCCAGTCCCGGCTACCGGTGACGATGACCCGGCGACGGATGGGGATTCCGGTCATCGGGGTTCACCTCCGGGCGGCGGGACGATCGCGGCGGGGGCAGCGGTCATCGGCTTGTGTCGGGACTTCGGGTCGGAGTCGTTGGTGAACAGCGTCCCCATCCGCAGGTGGGGTTTGTGGACGAGGCAGGGGACGGGGGCTTCCGCGTCGGGGCGGTGAAGCCATCCCGTGCCCCGGCACCAGGTGCGGCACGCCTCCAGTTCGGCGGAGGTGGGGGTGTCCGGGGCGCTCACGCCGTCACCCCCAGCACAGGAGCGGGGGCGGGGAGGGTGAGGTCGGCGGGGCGGCGGCGCTCCCTCCAGCGAGGCATCGAGTAGCGGCGGGGCTTGGCGGACAGTTCAGCGCGGACCGTGGCTACAGCAGCGCGGCGGACGCGATGGTCCCGGTGATCACAGGTCGAACCGTCGCGGCGGCCCAGGTCGTCGCACAGGGTGCAGGCGTCGATAGCGGCCAACGCCCGTTCCTGCTCCTCGGCAGCCTGTTCGGCAGCCCGTTCCCGCTCAGCCTCTACACGTTCGGCAGCGGCCTTCTCAGCCTGTGCCGTGTCCCAAGCGATCCTGTTGCGTCGATGCCATCCGCACGCCCCGCACGCATCCGGTGTGCCATTGGGATGAGTGGGGCAAGTGGAGGGGGGAGGAGTGTCCCCGCCCGCTACCGCAGGCTCGATGCTCGGCGCGACCGGCCCTCTAGATACCCCCTCCTCTAGATAGCTCTGGATCAACTGCCCGATCGGGTCGTCACTTTTGACGAGGGGGTCCGGGGTTTCTCCGCTGGTAGATGCATCCCCCCCGGTGGCCGAACCCGTGTCGCCGGGTACCCGTTCGGGGGCCGGGGGGCTCGTCATTCCTGACGATGGGGCCTCGTCATTTTTAACGAGGGGGGTCGACACGTTTCCGCTGGTCAACACCTTCTCCAATGGTGCCCACAACAGGAGGTAGTCGTTGCTCGAGCGGCCACCGTCCTCCCGCCAGCGGGGCCGCGACACCAGGGCACCGAGCCGCCGCAACTCCCGCAGACCCCGGTCCACAGCAGAAGGGGACATGCCGATCAACTCCGCGATCGTCTTCCGCTTCGGGAACCCCGAACGGGTCTTACGGTTCATCAGGCGGGCGATCGCATCCCACACCTTCACCGCCACACGGGACGCGCCGGCATCGAGGAGCCAGTGCGGGATCTGGGTGAAGCGGGTACCAGCGGGACGCTTGGCAGCGGTCTCCCACAGTTCGTCAGGAAGGGTCGGCAGAGGAGCCTTGTCGTTCATGGATGTCTCCGTGTCCGGGTCGATCCCGGTGTCGTGACGGCTGAATCCGTCGGTCAATTGAGAAGGGTGGAGGCTGGTCATCGACCCTACCCCCATCCGTCGGGATCGCTGCATTCACAGCTCTCGTGTCCGGCGTACTTGCAGGGCGAACACCAATCCACACCACTGATCCGATACTCGGCGAGGTCACCGCAATGGCAGCGAGCCCACGGCAGCGCAGTGGCTGGGTATCGGCGCCGCACCGACGGCCGCAGATCCGGCAGGCGGCGGACGATCGTGAGCAGATCCCTCACAGCTCCACCTCCACTGGCTCGATAGCGGCACGGTGGAACGCCTCGATCGCGTCCTGTGCCGCTATGCAGTAGTGGTCGGTGCTGTCGATGTCGAGCCGCTTCCACTTCGGCAGGTCAGGGTCCGCGACACGGAGGCGTTTGTACATCGCCTTCGCTGCGGCCACAACGACCGGACTCCAATGCTGCCCCACGCTGGCGCGCTGCTGCCCGCGGCGGCTCGTCGGCCCCTCGCACACGCACACACAGTCCCGATTGGTGATGTACCTGCACCGCGCGTGGTCGCCATCCATGCACGGAATACAGGTGCTCATGCCGCACCCCCAGCCGTCAGTTCGGTGCCGTCCTTGAACACGCGCAATGACCGGCCCGTCCCGGACACGTACACAGTGATCTCCTGACCGGCAGCGGTCTCGATCCGCAGCACCACCCGCCGATCAATGACGGCGGTACGGGCGACTTCCACCGGACCCCACACGAACCCGTGGTCGGTGTCCTCGAGGGCAAGCACGGGAGCCTTACCGTCGTCCCTCATGCCGCACCGCCCGTCCGGTTGTAGACCGTGCACGTGTCGTCGCACGGCTGCTCGGCGGTGTGGGAGTGCAAGCCGACTACGGGCCATGCATCGAGGACAGGAGTGTGTGCCTCCAACAACAGGGCGTCCCGGATCATGGCTTCACCGCCCGCAGCTTCGGCGGGAACAGCTTCACGGTCACCGACTGCGGTGGCGTGATGGTGATTTCGTAGGTGCCGCGATCCTCGCCGGGGTCGGCGGTCCGGTCTCCCGTGATGACGTACGACTCGTCGTCTTTGGCCGGGTCCGGGTGCCAGAGGTGATCGAAGATGTGGCCGCGCTCGATCTCCACGCGCGTCCTGACCTCGCGGCCATCGGAGTAGCGACCCCACTGTTCGACCAGCGGGCCGAGCACTTCCTTCACCTCGTCGCGCATGGCGTCGATCGCTGCGAGTTCGTCGTGCTCGTCGCTGCAAATGCCGCGCCCGCTGAGGCTGTCCAGAGTCCAGCTCACGGTGTCCGTGACGCGATAGGCCATGTACTTCAACGCATCGAGGCTGGTGTAGTTCGGGGTGCTCATGCCGCACGCTCACGAGTGATCAGGCGGGCGATGGCCTCAGCGCCAGCAGGGGTGACCTTCAGGGTGTGCATGACCTCACCCCGGAAACGGGGGGCCTCATGCACTTCGACGGGCCGGAAGTATGGACGCTTGTGGGCGTACGCCGAGTAGCGGCGGCGCGTCTCCTTGCATTGCTTGGTGTCGGACCAGCGGGTCTCGGTCTCGAAGTAGATCCAGCCCTTGTCCACGAGCAGGTCCCGCAGCCAGTCCTCGCCCACATCGTTGGCGGCGGCGACTGTTCGGAGCTTCAACAGGTCGGCGTCGGCCACGTACTGCTCGACATAGTTGACCTTCGATGCATCCTCGGCGATCTTCGCGGTGAGCGCCTGGTTCGTCGCGGTCAGTGAGCGAACCCTCCCGTCGAGGATCGCGACGGCACTACGAATGATCTCGTCTTCGGACAGAGCGGGCCGCTCGGCGTCGAGCAGCATGTCCCGCACCTGGCGGGCGACGGGCGAATCCCGCAGCAGCATGCCGACTCGGAGGACAGCGCGCCGGGGGAAGACGGCGATCCTGCTGGCAGAGGAGGTGAGTTGCTTCGGGTAACTCGCCTCGAATGCGGATCGGGTGACGACCCGGTAGCCGTCGCTCTCCAGTTCGTCCCGGTTGTCGAGCACCAGCGCCCGGATGGTTCCGGCGTTCACCTCATAGAACTCGGCGACCGATTCGGTGAGGACGTGGAAGTCGTCGGGCAGCATGCGCAGCACGCCCACCTTGTCGAGTACGTCGGTGCGGTCGGCCAGGGCGTCGCGGTCAGCGCGAGCGTGGGCGAGAGTGAGATCGGTACTCATGCTGCACCGCCGATGGCGGGAGCGGCGGCACAGTTATGCCGGACCGTAACGAGTAATAATCCTTTATAGGCTGTAGCATGCACTACTAGCCCCTTTCTGTCCGAGAAACAAAGGGGGTTAGGCCCTGGGATCGCGGAACGAGTTGGTCTTCCACCACCGACTCGAACCCACCTGGGGCCGTCTTTCATCATACCTGATCTTGACGCTTGAACCGTGTTCGCCCTCAGCGGAATCCGCAGGTCAACCCGCATAAAAGCGGGGGCCGCAACAACACCGGCCCCCGCCCTCACGCCACACCACCTAGTCGCTGCGCCACCCGCCGAGCGAGGAACGTAGCCACAGGCACAGCCACCGCGTTGCCAACCATCTTCCGCACCTGATCCGATGTCCCCACCCACTGATACGAATCCGGGAACCCCTGCGCCCTCGCCCGCTCCCGATTCGTCAGCATCCGATAGAACACACCCTCACCCGTCACCGTCGCGACCGCGTGATGATTCCCGCCGGCAGTGACGGTCGCCAACGGATGCCGATCCGCCCTCCGCGGCTTCGCATTCCTCCGATACATCACCAGATGCGGCACACCCTCATCAGTGATCTGGTCGATCTGCGGGGACACATACAGGCGCCGCGTCATCAACTGCCCCCGATCAGGATCGAGCAGCGACGACGCCACAGGGACCGGGCCAGCAGGGACAGTCAGGTCCACCCCACCTTCACGGGTGAACACCCCGAACCACCGCTTCCGGGTTTGCGCCACCCCACCCGGCACCTTCGCCGCATCGAGGATCACGGACTGACACCGATACCCCAACGCAGCCAGGCCATCCAGCCACCAACCGAACAACGACCAGCGAGTGAACTCGGGAACGTTCTCCACGATGATCACCTCATAGCCGTGGACTTCGGCAGCAGCGATCACCGCGAACGCTGTCGCCCGATCGATCGCGCCAGCATCCGCACGCAACCGCTCCAGCTCGGCGGGCGGCTGCTTCCGCCCCCCAGCCCGGCTGTGCCAGACGCACGAGGGAGAGGCCCACAAACCGGTGGTGCGGGGGAACGTACGGAAATCAGTCTCCGACAAGTTCGCCAACACATGCTCGGTCTCGGGGTGGTTCTTCTGATGAGTGGCGACCGCAATATCCCAATGATTCGCGCAGATCTCCACACGATGCCCGGCCTGCCGCAACCCCTCGGAGGAGCCGCCACCACCAGCGAACAGATCAGTCCACGTGATCACGCCGCACCTCGCCAGCCGCGATGTTCGCTCACATGCTCGAAGTAGTCCTGTTTCATGCCGCACTGGCGACAAGTCATCACACCCGTGATGGCGTGGACATGGGGCAGATGCTCGGGGTAGCGGTATAGGGCCACTTCGGTGGTGAAGAAGATGCCGTCACAGGTGGGACTCAGGCAGACGAACGTGTACTTCTTGCCGAACAGTCGCCACCACAACTTGGTCACGCGATGGATCACGCCACACCCCCAAGCGGTGCGGGTAGCTCATGCACTTGCCCGTCGTCATCGAGCAACACCAACCGGCCCAACCTCAACACTGGGGTAGCGGTGGACTGTTCGCCGTGCCGCAACCAATACCCGGCCTCATGCGCGGCCGACGGGTTCGCCTCCGCCCAACCATGGCATCCGCGAACACCATCACCACACAACGCGAGCAGGTTCGACGCATCCCAGCGCCCACCCTGCGACCGCTTCCGCCTGTGATGCACAGTCGTCCCGAACTGCCCACACCGTTCACACCTGCCACCGGAACGAGTCGCCACGATCTCCCGACCGTGTTCCTCAGCGCCAGCAGTGGATGGGCGTTTGCGGGGCGCCGGCTTCGGCCACGCCTGCCGCATCACGCCGGAGCCCCGGCAGGTTCCGCGGGCGCACCCTCAGCGGGGACACCGTTGCTGGCGGCGTGCTCGCTGCGGTACTTCTCCGCCAACGCCCGGATGGGGGCGGGATCGGTGACGTGCTCGATGTTCACCCCATGCAGGCGGTAGTACTCGGCGCCGACAGCAGTCCGGTCGATACCGAGCCGGTCCACCAGTCGACCCAACTCGATCCGCGCCGTCTCCGCCTCAGACTGGGGGCGGGCGGCCCGCTGCGGTTCGCTGTTCACGCCTGCCCGTTCGTGGCTGTTCGCGTCCGGGTCGGGCTCGTGAGTGGGGATGGTGAGCGACTGAATCAGGAACACTCGGTAGGCGACCGACTGGGCTTTCGCCACAGCCTTATCGCTCGAATCGCTGGCTTCGCCGTAGGAGCTGCCCGTGAACTCGTCCCCCGCCGGGCCGATCACCCGATACTCCATCTCCACGGTCACGTTCTTCATCGCCGAACCCGACTTCGACTGGTACCGCTCCACCTCCATCGACACCGGACGCGGCAACACCACCACCCCATGCGTGCGCAGAGCAGGCCCGACAGCATTGAGAACCGCATCGATTCCGCGGAAGTTGAAACCCTGATCCCGGTTCCGGTCGTTCTTCCCGACAGCTTGAACATCACCCATGACCCGCGACCACGCCTGATGCACTGGCACCTTCGGCGGGTCCACCACCTCGGCTACCGGCTCGTCCACTGCCTGCCCATTGGTCACTGCCCGTCCTCCAGCTCACGCCCTGCCAGGCCGGCGGGGATGGCGACACGGCCAGCCAGCATGTCCGCGACGAGCTGTCGCGCGACCCCGGTGGGGCGTACGGAGATGACGCCTTCGGGGTGGTGGATGCGGGTGCCGGGAACCTCTCGGGTTGCCGCGATCCGCAGTGCTTGTTCCCGCAAACTTTCGGGGATCACTTGGCGCACACCCTGCAACAGGTGCGGGGCGTGCTCGGCGAGGACAGCGGCCACTTGGTCAGCGGGCCCGAAGTCGGGGACCTCTTTGATGCGATCAGGGAATGTGGCGTGAATCCAGTCCTCGAATTCGGCGGCGTCTTCGACACGCGCGATCGGCTTCGGATTGGATTTAGTCACAGTGCCGAGTGTTTGTTTCGACTCGGTAAAAGCGGTCAGCTTCGAACCGTCCGCCATTACCCTGGCGCAGTCCTCTTTGGCAATCGTCTGTTCGGACTTCATGAGGTCATGGAAGACGCGCAGGAAAATGGCCCGCTCGATTTCGGAATGAGTCACGCCGCACCCCGCTTCGTGCCCACGTAATGCTCCGGCGTCACATTGAACTGACGCATCCACTCGTGCACGTCGGCGGCTGTGTACCGGACGGGTGCGTTCTGGCCGTCACCGACCTTCGAGTACTTCGGGCCGCGCCCCTTCATCCGCCACTGCGCCAACGTCACCGGATGCACACCGATCAACTTGGCGGCCTGCCGGTTGTTCAGATACTGCCCACGTGGGGCGTCCTGAATGTCAACGTCACTGGACATTTCCGAATCTCCTTCCAGGGCGGAAGGGCGCAGAAACCAGTGCGGCCGGTAGGCAGGATAAGCCGACTCATGGAATCTACCTGCGAGGTGGTGTTGCCCGCTGGTAGGCACATCGGCTAGCCTGACGACGGCTACGCGTGGTTTCCTAGACCTTCCGCGTGGTGTTATAGGTGGGTTGTGGCGGTTGTCGACGAGTGGTGTCCGAGACGACCGCCACAACTATAACTCACTACAGGTTGCAGGCAACCCCCTGCTACCCACTACCTCCTTCGCCGAGCATGTCCCGCCGAATCTTGTAGATCATCGGCTCCGACAACTCCGCATCCTCAGCGATCACCGCCCGCGGCACCTTGGCCTGCACCGCCGCCAAGATCAACTCGTTCCGCCGGCGCGTCAACCTCTCGGTCACCGCCTGCAACTCTGCGACCGTCTCACGCAGTTCCGCACGGATCGCGTCGGCATCCCCTGTCTCCATAGCGGAGGAGGCTACCTGTCAGCGCCGCGTGTGCTGGCGCGTCGGGAGTGCGAGTCTTCCCACGCCTTCACCGTGCGCGCCGAAATGCGTACCGCCCTGCCGACTCTCAGGTGCGCCAGCTCTCCCGCTTTCGCCATCCGATGCACTGTGCGGGTCGAGATCTTCCAACGTTCCGCCACCTCGGCGGGTGTCAGATATTCGCCAGTCACTTTGTCTCCCACAGTAATTCGATGGGGGCACGCAACGCTTTGGCGATCGCGTCGGCCAGGTCTTCGCCCGTGGTGTCTCGGCGTCCGGCCAATAGGTGATCAATCGTGGAGTGGTGTACGTCGACCTTCGCCGCGAGTCTTCGCGTGGTCAGGCACTCCTGCTCCATCAGCGCCCGCAGCGTTGCGGGGGATCGAAGCCGCATCGGAAAACCAACCCCCTACCCGTTACTACCGAATGCTACTAATCACTATCGGGGCAATTCACCCATGATCGATGCCCACATGTCAACTGGTAGTTGCGATTCAGCAAACCGCCAGTAGGCAATCAATAATCGGTGATAATCGATAGATGCGTTACAGCCCCAGCTCACCTACCGTTGAAGCGCCAACCGTGCCAGTAGGCACAGACCAAACGGTTCGTAGTGAGATAGAGGGGAATCCGCACCATGAAGCTCGCCGAGCTGATCGCCACACACCGCCGCGACCGCACCTACACCCAACTCGAACGCGACGGCAACTGCCACCTCGGCGCCGCCCGCTGGGCACAACTCGCCACCGGAAACCTCCGTGCCTTCCCCTCCCCGGACAGCCTGCGCTGCATCGCCAAAGCCCTCGACGTCCCCGAAGAAACCGTCCTCCTCGCCGTCGCCGCATCGCTCGGCATCAACACCCCCCGCCGATCCCGCCTCGCCACCCTCCTCCCAGACCAAACAGATGACCTCTCCGACCAATCCGTAGCAGCAGTCATCCACGTCATCCGCGCACTCTGCGCAGCACAAGGAGTCCTGTAATGAGCAAGGGGGACGGCTGGATTCAGAAGAAGGTTCGAAAGAGTCCACGCACCGGGAAGGTCACCACCACCTTCGTTGCCCGCTTCACCCCACCCGGCGGAGTGGAAGTCAGCAAGTCCTTCAAGAAACTGGGCCGCTCCAACGAACCCGGCACCGCCGCACACTGGCTCGCCCAGCAACGCGCAGACGTACACAACAACCAATGGGTCAACCCAAGAGACCGGGAATGGACAGTCGGCGAATGGGCCGACGAATGGTTGGCCTCCTACACCGGCATCACCAAAGACAGCCTCGACTCCTACCGTGACGTCATCGAATTCGATATCAAACCCAGCGGTCTGGGAGATGAACCACTCCGCTCCGTCGACCGCATCCGCATGGGCAAATGGATACGCGAACTCACCGAAGACCGATGGTGGGCCCCCGACCAAAAACCCCTCGCCCGCTCCACCGCCACCAAACGCCGCACCATCACCGCCATGATCTTCGGCGCCGCACACGACGACGAACTCATACCCCGCAACCCCATGCGCCGAGTACGGGTAGCGAAAGACGACGTAACCGTAGAAGCGATCCTCCCCGAAGAACTCCCCACCCCCGACGAACTATGGAAGCTGTACGAGACAGCGCAGAAACACTCACCCCTGTTCGCCCCACAAATCCTCGTCGCCGCCGGCACGGGCCTGCGGCCCGGCGAAATCCTCGGACTCCAACGCGCCCACATCCGCAACCGTGAACTCCATGTGGTGCGGCAACGACAGATGAAAGCACCCACCCCCATCTACGGCCCTCCGAAGTCAGCAGCCGGGCGACGCCGTGTCCCGTACGGAGACACCGTGGAGCAGGCTTTGACCGAACATCTCGAGGCGATCGATCCGGGGAAGGACGACCCGATCTTCCTGTCCCGTGGCCGCGGCGGACGCATCCGGGAGTGGCATCGCTCAACGTGGTCGGATCATTGGAGGCGGATCGTGGAGGCCGCCGGGCTGGAGCATCGACGCTTCTATCTGTGGCGCCACTATTATGCGTCGGTCCTGATCGAGGGCGGGGCGTCGCCGACGATGGTGATGACCCGCATGGGTCACAGCAACAGCAAGCACACCCTGGAAAGGTATGCGCATCTGTGGCCGAACACGGAGGAGGTGACGCGCGAGTTGAGCGAGCACGGACTGCGACGGGACAAAGACGGGACAATCCGTCCCGAGGACGAGGGCTGAATGCCTCCCGCCTGGGTGTGGGTGGGGGCGTGATGGGAGGTGTGGCGACGTGACCGCTATCGACTGGGATCTGTTGCGGGCCAGCGCATATGAGGCGATGCGGCAGGCTTACGCCCCGTACTCGCTATTCCCCGTGGGGGCTGCCGGGTGGACGGGGGGTCGGGTGGTGACGGGGGTGAACGTGGAGAATGTCTCAATCGTTACGCCCCGGACTACTCTCCGGTAACCAAAAATCATCACGGATTATCACCCGCTATCACGCGCTATCAGGGTCCGAACCCCCAGGAGACGCGACACCAGAGACACCAGCGACAGCCACCACAACGGCAACCGGGACAACGACGGGACAAACCGGGACAAGCCGGGACACCACACCCGGCCCGCACGGTCAGGACAGCAACGCCCCGACGATCGACCACAGCGCACCCGCGATCACCGGGACATCCCCGAAGTCGAGATTGCCCAACACCTTGCCCAGTGCAGCACTCACGGCCGTTCTCCCATCACTCGATCCGCGCGGCCCGACCACCAGACCGCGCCCCCGCCCGAAGGCGAAGACCTACTCGCCGCCACCCAGCGACGACCGCCACGGGTACGGCAGCTCGCTGGTCATCATCTTCGGTTCGGCCGGGGGAACCAGCACCTCGATCAGGCGATCCACCTTGATCTCCAACGCCTTGATCCGCTGCTCATTGCGGAAGTCCGCAGCATCCGAGTTCAGCACATACCCGACGAGGGTGTCCCTGTACTCGGAGTCCGCCACCCGCGACCCGAACCCGAACGTCAACTCGTGATGGATGCGCCGCACCTTCTCCAACAGCTCCCGCTGCTCGGCATCCGACAGACCAGTCACCTTCTCGCCGCCCTTCAACCTGGCCGCGACCGCAGCCCGGAACATGTCCATATCCATCTGGCCGGGATCCCACTTGCCCTGCTTCGCCCCAGCCCATTCCTTGTGCCCGATCACCCGATCCGCACCCACACCGAGACGACGCACGATCGCCGCACAACACCGCACGTAGGCGTCATATTGGGTGGGGGACCAGCCTTCGGTGCCGTTGTTCACGGCCTCGATCCCGATGGCATGGAAGTTCGCGTTGTCCTCCGGCAGCCCCGGATACTTCCCGCGTCCCGCATGCCAGGCGACACCGACCGCGACCACGGTGGCGGTGCCGTCCTTCGCGAGATGGATTTGCGACAGCGGGCCCGCCAGATGCGGGAACCCGTACGCGATCTCTGAGGCCGGCGTGTTGGAGCCACCTGTGTGGTGGGCGATGACGTGCGTGATCTGTTTGAAGTCGCCGTGACCGCGGTCTCGCCAGCCGGGGAACTCGACAACGTTCACGCCTTCGGCGCGCAGCACGTCAGCGAGCCAAATCGGGTCTCCGGTCCAAGCCATATACCGCACGATAGGGATGGGGGGTGCAGTAGGCTGCCGTAGACCGACGATGGTACTTGCTCGAGTAATAATATTACGGGCTGTGATATTATTACCGCGTGAATGACCCTCTCGGTAGGTTGCAGGCGACCCTCACTCCACTCGTTCCCTGCATGCACCAGGCCCTCAACGCTGCAAAGATCGACTCCAACCGCAGGAGCCGCCACCAGCTGCACAAGCGGACCGGCTGCAAATGGCTACGCTCAGACCTGTTTCGCGCCGACCTCGGCGACCACCTCACCGAAACACTCCCCGACGGCTGGACACTCGACACCGACGAACGCGAACAGCGTCGCGGCGCACTGGTACTCAAGTCGGTCGACGGATACATCCAAGCGCGCATACAGCGAGTGAACGCTGACGGCACCATCCCCGAGGCGCGTACGGATCGGCGGCGGGGCTTCTACGACAACTGCGACATCCGCGAAGTCGACCTGCTCGGCCAGTGTAACCACAACCTGATGGTCACCTACAGGGAGCCGGAAGGAGATCTACCGTTCGTAGTGCGCGCCATCCGCCCCTACCACGTTCCCGAACTCATGTTCTCCATCGTCATGCCCGCAGTCGCTGACGACTTCCTCAAAGGCCGTTTCGACATCGAGAACGACGGCAGCCACCAGGAACTGTTCGGCGACGACACTGACTTCGGCACCGGCACCGATAGCTGATGAGGCTAGATCCACACCACATTAAGAGCCGAATCCGAGCCCTGCGAGAGCTACGCGGCTGGACACAGCATGAACTCGCCGACATCGCGAGCATGTCCCAGCCGCTGATCAGCTCACTGGAGAACGGCACCAGAACCGCCACCTTCCAGCATGTTCAAACCATCTCGCAGGCAACCGGCGTCCCCGAAAGGTTCTTCGTCCTCGAAGTCGAGGAACTGACCGAAGCGCAACTGCACTTCCGCAAACGCCGTACCGCTCCAACGAAAAGCACTCGCGCGGTGGTTAGGAAGTTCAGCGAAGCCCGGCACCTGGCGAAGGAGCTGGCAGCCACCTACCGGCCGAAGGTCGAACTGCATCCCGTGAAGGGTGCCGTCGACAACAACGACATCGAGGAAATCGCTCTCGATGTCCGGTCGGCATTGGGGTTCGATGATGGCCCGATCAAGCATGCAATCCGCAGCTGTGAGCGCGCCGGGTTTCCCGTGGTGATGTTCGGCTCCGAGGATGGGATCGTCGAAGACCACTGCGGCGTCTCCTACACAGACGCCACAGGATTCGGTGTCATCGCCGCCCGCACCGGTCAGTCCGGTGACCAGCTACGGATGACGGTCGGGCACGAACTGGCTCACCGCCTTCTGCACACGTTCCGTGACGTTCCTGAGAAGCAGCGCGAGCAGGAAGCGTTCCGGCTGTCGGGCGCACTGTTCCTACCGCGCGACGTCGCACTCGAGGAGCTGTCGGACTCGTTGACACTCACCGGGTACGCGCGACTGAAAGCGGCCTGGGGGATCTCCATCCAAGCGTTGATCATGCGCGCCCATGCCCTCGGCGCCATCGACGACGAACGCCGCGCGTCGTTGATGCGTCAGATCAACCGCCGTGGTTGGCGTACCGACGAGCCTGTTGAGGTCGGTGTGGAACGCCCCGCCCTACTGTGGCATCTGCTCAACCAGCGGTTCGACAAGGCCACCTATTGGCGAGCGTCGGAAGAGCTGGGGTTCGCCCAGTCTGACTTGATGGAATGGATTCCAGCACAGAGCCGACCAGCGGGTGAAGGGCAGGCGGATGTCATCCGGCTGGATGAAGTAGCGCGCAGGAGAGCGGCCAGGGCATAGCCCACGCAAGGTTGTTCGACAGTAGGGGCACGGCGGCCACCCCCTCACTCGAAGGGGTGGCCGCTGTCGTTTGGCCGGGATGATGCACACACATGTGCCGCGCCAGCAACCGTCCCGCCATCCGTGTCAACCTGCGTGTTTCCAGTCACTCCAGTCACTGGAGCGACACCAGCGCATGGACTATACACACATCTGGCTGATACTTTGGGGGACAGAAAGGAGGTGCCCACACATGGTCACTCGCTACCTGGACACAGTCGAAATCGCCCACCGCCTGCGCCGGCCACAGAACACCATCGCCCTATGGATCAGGACTGGGAAACTCCCCGCCCCCCACGTGCAGATCGGTGAAAGGTTCCGCGGCTGGCTACCGGAAGTCATCGCCGACCCGAACCTGTGGGGCGCCCCCGTCGACACCGTCCACTACCTGCGACGCCAGGAACTCACCCAGTGGATACGCAGCCAAATCGGTGAAGGCACCCCCTACCGGATACCCGAACCCGACATTCAAGTCGGTGACGTGCCCGGCTGGCTGCCGCCCACACAGGTCGATCCGGCATGGCTGATCAACACTGCTGACATCTACCCGGAAGACGCCCTGAAACATCGGATCGTCTACCTCGGTGCCGGTGACATCAGCGAACGTCTCGGCCGCCCACGCTCCACCATCAACAGGTGGATCACGGAAGGGAAGCTGCCACCCCCGAACGCCCGCATCGGCACGAGGGCTCAGGGCTGGCTACCTGAGGTGATCGACAACCCCGACAGTTGGGGTGCCACCAATCATGTGACGATCCGGTATGTGTCCGCCCCCGAGCTGGCGCGGCTGATCGGCGTGAAGCGGGGTACCCTCAACCATTACAAACTGCCACCCGAGGACGCGCTGATCGGCAACATTCGCGGGTACTTGACGGAGACGATCGACGCATGGAATGCGCGCCGCCCCGGTGTCCGTCCCCCGTGGTCGGGGGAGGATTGGCATCTGCCACCCGAGGTGCGCGCCTCCTAGTCCCCAGCCAAAGCGGCGAACGCGGCGAAGCTGGCCTGCTGCTCGGCCACCTCGAACCCTGGCGGGGGTGTGTCGTCATCCAGTGACGGTCGATAGAGGGTGGTGTTGAGTCGGTCCCGGTCCTCTTTCGTGTGGGCGGCGTCGATCAACATCACCTCCACCACATCCAGGATGGCATGCATATCCGGGAGCTGACGTAGCGGGTCAGGGATACCTGACAGGATGAGGCGTCCCCGTATCCGGGGCCAGTCCCGCGCCGCGAACTCCGCTAGGGTCGCGACGGCAATGTAGGGCGCGACGTACCCATCGTGGCGATCTTCGACATGAGTTCACCGAAAATCTTGATGTCGATGGCTGTGTCCGGGTTCATCATCGCCGCCAACAGGTCACCGTAGGAGCGGTCCGAGATGTGCATGCGCACAAACAAGGTGACCATATCGGTCTGTGTCTTCGCCGGGGTGTGCTTGGAGACGGCCATCGAGAATGCCTGCAACGCGGCCGGTTGCGGCTTCCGCGCCTGAATCGTCATCCCATGCAACTCGATCGTCCCATGCCTCCACACCGGCGCCGGGTTGCCGTCACTGTCCAACACGACCACACCGTCATCGTCACGGTCGTACTCGCCGGCCGGGATGGGATCACCGTTGCTGTCGCGAACAGGCTGACCGTCCTTGTCGAGTTCGTACGCTTGTCCGGTGGGGTCGATGACCGGGCCGAGTTCGGTGGATGCTGCGGGCTCCGTGAGCGCGTCACCGCCCACGACGGGGCCGATCGGTGCCGTCACTTGCTGGCGGCGCTGCCGCACCAACGCAGCCTCCTGCCGCAGCTGCTCGAACATGGCACGTTCCGCGGCCAACGCTTCACGTTCCTGCTCGAGATCGTTGGTCTGCGAGGCCAAGTCCTCGATACCACTCGGCGGCTGATACACCATCGTCTTGTCTCCATCCCTGTTGCTGCCCTGGATTACTGGGAGGGGACGGTAGAGAGACGGGGTGCAGGACAGGGCTGATCCGTCGCCGCGACGCCTGCCCGATCCAGTGGACGAATCGCACGCATCCCCGACCCGATGCGTGCACGTCCTCGGCTTCCGCCACGGATTGCACGCATGTTCGTGCACGTATCCCCGCCGGGCCGCGACCCGCTATCCTGATCGTGGGACGGAACGTATGCCGTCCTGCTCGAGGTTTGGGAGACTGGCGGAAGCGCGCATCCAAAACAGTCGAGACCGCAACGCCCCAGGATTAGCTACCCAAGGGGCGGGGACACAGCCCCCAGTCGGGGGCCCTAGCGGGACGGCTGGCAGCGCAGTTTTGAGGGCCGCACACGTGGTGCCTTGCATATCGGGTTCGACTCCCGACGCCCTTACCTCGAGGACGTAAAACATGCTTTGGCCTGCTAGAATGTAGGTAGTCCGAGGGATGAGCCCTCACCGTCACCGGAAGGAACCGGATGACCAACCCTGATGACCTGCGCCGAGAAGCCGAAGCCCGACTCGCTGAAGCGCGTGAACAGTTGCGCGCTGCCGAACAGGCATACCGTCAAGTCGTCCCCTGCCAGCACGAACGATTCAGTTGGGATGGGGACCAGTTCACTTGCGACGACTGCGGCACTGAACGCGACGACCCGCGAGGCTGCCTGCACCACCGCATCGACAACGACACCTGGCAGTGCAAACGGTGCGGGGAGAAGATGATCGGCCAGCAGCGGGAAGTGGAGACCGTGCTCGACGCCCCCAACGCGGCAGCATGCACCAACCCCGAATGCAGTGGCGACATTCATGACCCGAACTGCGGCAACCCGACCGGACTGTACGTGCCTGACCGGATGCAGGAGCGGGAGGTGCGGCAGGACAACTGGCGCAGGATCACCCGTCTTCGGGGCGCGGATGATCGGGACCGGTTGTGCCGGGCGCATCTCGCCGAACACGAGGAGCAGCAGTGAGCGAACCCGACGTGACCAACACGCACGCGCATCGCCTGCCGCCACCGTCGTCGGTTGATCCTGCCGGGTTCGCCCGCCTACATCGCGCCGTGTCGGATGCGTTGATCGCCCACGCCGGCAAAGCAGGGGTGAAGCCGCCCCGGTTCTCCGAACGGTATGACATCGCGGTTCGGGTGTGGCGGAACCTCAACCCCAGCAAGGAAGGCGAACAGTCGTGACCGAACCGAAGATCCCGTGGGGTCGGGGCTGGCAATGCTGGAGCGTCGCCGACGTTGAGCAGCTTCCCACCCACTCGATCATCTCTTGGCGGGACAGCCGCGACCAGGACGAGGAGACCGTGGCGCTCATCGCCCGCTGGGATGGCCCGTCCGCTCCTGTGACGCTGGAGCACACCGATAGCAGCTGCTACTGGTTGAGCGATCCCGAGGACTTGGTTCAGTGGCCTGCCACGGTGATCCGCGTAGGCCGGCCCAACACGGAAGGATCGAAGGCATGAGTGGGGATGAGCAGAGGAACCCGGATCTGTCCGGCCTGTCCGATGCGTTGAACAACTTCCAATCCGCCATGACCAGGCTCGGTCAGACCGCAACCGCACAAGGGGCGTTCGGGTGGATGGTGCGTGGTGATCTGGAGAAGGCGCGGGAAGCTCTGCGGAAACTGCCGCCGGACAAACTGTTGGAGGTGTCGGCCGCAGCGTCAGCGTTGTCCGCTTTGGCCGACGAGGTTGCCGCCGAAGGAGGGCCGCAGTCGTGAGCGACGACGAGGGGACGGTGTACGGCATCCGCCCGCACCGCCCCATGACCGAACAGCAGGTGGCGACGGCTATGCGACTGTCCCGCGAATCCATGCGCCTGACTTTGGAGCGGGCGAACAAGATACGCGCCGAGGTCGGGTTGCCGCCGTTGACTGAACTGCCGAACCGAGGAGGCCAGCCGTGACGAACCCCGAGGATGCTGTGCTGGCTGCGATCGACGAGCTGGAGCGGGACGACATCGACCGCCTCGTGGACTGGCAGATCGAACAAGGCTATGCCCGCGGTGACGGACCTGACCCGCACCGCGAGGAGACCACCGCATACACGTACGGCGAGCGCGCCGCCCTCGACCTGGACCACGTGGCTGGAGTTCTGCGTCGGATGGATGAGGGAGTGGCGCAGCGGATCGCATACACGCGGCTCACCGATGCAGGGTTCGCGATCGGCTGGCGACACTATGGCGCGATGGCAGCCGAGTCGCGAGACCAGTTCCGGCAGGTTTACCGACTGCCCGCGCCTGAACCCGGACCTGCTGTGGAGGACTGCGAGGAGTGTGCGGCCCGCACCCGCGACTACGGTTGCCCGCCTCGTTCATGCTCCCGCTGCTGGCTGGCCGACAACCCCGGCGGGCGGGTGTTCGAGATGCCTTTCCGCGCTGTCGAGATGAGCCCTGATGCGCTGCGCATGCTCTTCGGCGACAACGTGACCATCGAGGATGGACGGTTCAGGATCGCCAGCACTGAAAGCCCTCCAGCATCGGCGTGACCGCGTATCCTGGTGTCTGCTCCGCTATCTCGCCGCATCCCACCTGCGGCAGACCTACGCCCCGCCCTAACCCCCTGGGGCGGGGCGTAGTTGTCTCTCAGGGGAACACAGGGGTGGAGAACAGGTCGAGTCGGACGGGCCCGACGCGCAGTACCCGGTGGGGTGCCGGGTTGCCGTAAATAGACGCCCAATCCAACCCCCATGCGAGGGTGGACCACGACACCTGGCAGCGGGCCTTCATCGTGTGTCCCGGCGCGAGCGTAGCTATATCGCCGATAGGGACGGAGGTGGTGGGATGCCGATCCTCGAACAGGTAGAAAACACCCACAGTGTCGCCGGACACTGTGCCGGTACCGAGGTCTCCGTAACCGCGGAGCCGCATCTCCTCGGTAAGCGTGGGGTCCGCGGGCGACGAGCCGTAGGAGGTGCCCCACTGCCACCGCACCTGAACATGCTTGAGATTGTCGAGCGCATACCGGGACGCCCCATACGTCATCAAACAATGCACGTTCTGCGAGATGGGAGTGTCGTTCGTCCACGACACGTTCACCGTGAACAGAGTGGTGCCGCTCGCGTTGCTGACGACGGCCGGGCTCGCACCACCGGCTTGGGCGGTAGCGCGATGCGCGTACTGCCAATTCCGCAGCGGCGCCACCTCACCATCAGCGACGGTGAAGAACGCGTCATCGACACAAGGCTCAGTCAAGGCACACCTACTCGGGTACAGCCCACAAGCGCAAACGCACCCAGAAGGCACGCACCACCTGCAAAGCATTCGACGGAGTACGCCACTGACCCGGTGTCGTATACAGGGCCGCGTACCGGATATGCACCGTCTCCCCAGGCGGGACCGTGCCGATCACATCGTGGCGGACACTGTCATCCCACGCCCGGAACATGCGCGCGTAATGCATCTTATTGTAGGACCAGGGAGTGCCCTGAATCTTGGCGCCGATCCCATCCTCATTCCCGTACGGCTCCGCCGCATTCGGAGACAACGCGATATCCCAAGACAAGGCGTCGTCGAGCACATAACTGTTGGGGTTGGCTGCCACGATCTGCCGAGGCGCTCGATGCGTCCCCAACCAACAACGCTGATTCACCCCAGTGCTGTTGGTCCAGGACAGCTCAGCCTGAATGAACGGCACCGGATCACTGGCACGCGCGACCTCACCATCACGACTCGACGCGACGAACCGTTCAGTCACAATCCGAGGCATCCACGCATCCGCCATCCCCGTCCCCAACGGGGTCGAAAACATGAGGTCCGAACTGCAAATAGGGATACTCATCGCACCGTCTCATCCGCCATCGGGAACGCCCACAACCGCAACTTCACACCCCGCGCATACACCTCATGCAACGGGCTGTTCGCGCTCGCGTTGTTCGACCACGGCGGCGGCGTCCACACGAAACACCGATAGTTGATGTCGATCTCCTCCCCAGCCGGCAACTCGACCCACTCTTCGCTTGCGGTGGCCGGGTAGTCCTGATGCACCCGCGCATAGTTGGGAAGAGCACTGGAGTTGGTGCCGTGGTCGATCGCCAACCGGCAGATGGAGTTGACCAGACCGTAAGAGGTGGGGTCGGCGGCGGGCTGCCCAACCCCTATCCGCCACGAATCCCAGATCTCGACCGCGTTCGGATTCGACGTGACAATCGTCCGATACGAGCGGATCACCTGCAACCGCATCATCAACGGCAACGGACTGTCAGACATCCACGTCAAACCCGTGTTGACCAGTGGGCGCCCGGTCGGGGTGGAGATACCGGACGTGCCGATCGACCCGTCATCGGTGGAAGCCGCCGACGCTTGCGCCACCACCCTCGGCACCGTCCACGGCTGTAGCCCGAGCTGCCCGCCCTCGATCGACAGGTTCCGTGACACACACACTTGAGGCATGTCATCCCCCCCTAGAGGTCAGCGACAGGGACAGTGATGTCGGGATGGCGGTGGTGAAGATCGTCGCCGCACCCACCGTGCGTGTCGCCGGAGGCGACACGAACAACTGCACCGACTGCCCCGCCGTCAACGACAGCTGGCCCGCGATCGTGATACACGGAACCGAGATGCCGTTCGGCTCGTACATGCGGCCACCGATCGAGGTCACCGTGTCCACCAACACCACCAGATGGATCAAGCCACCCCCCTGGGACAGGAACGCCGTCGCTGAAATGTCGTAAACACCGGTCTCGGGGACACGCATCGAATCGAACAGAGTCATGCCGGCAGTCCAATCCCCCACCTCGGAGGACACGCCATCGAACATGACCACACCACCGCTGCCGGTGATGGTTTGCGCGGCGGTGCGTGTGGCGGTGACGGCGGGCCAAGCGTTGTCGGTGATGGCGTCGGGGTCGTTCTCGCCGCCGCTGGGTTTGCGGGCGATGATGACGCTGCCGCCCGCGACGTGGGAGGCGATCAGGTGACCTTCGGTGGAGGTGGAGAACACCCATTCACCCGCGCGGACGCTGGTGGGGTTTTCGGCGGATTCGATGCGACGTTGTGTGGACCGCGCCCACTCCGCGTCATTCTTCGGTTCCCGGATCGGCTCAGCGGTACCGGTCAATTCGCGACCCTCCCTCCAGCCTGCTCCAGCTCCGACAAGTTGTCCGGCGTCGACAGCGTCAAAGCGACATCGGTACCGGTAGGCGACCCAGCCACCTGCACCTGGTCGACACGCAGCACCGTACGCAACCCCAGTGCAGACACCGATAGATTGATGCCGGGCACCAGATCATCCAGCTCGATCGGCGCATCCGCCGTCAACGTCGAGGACGCGGGCACTACAAGTTCGTCCCGGATACGGGCAGTGCGTTTCACATAGTCAGCCGCGGCCCGCTGAATGTTCGACACCCCGAACAGGTCGTCCAGGTTCACGATGGACTGAAGGACCAGCCCGCCGAGTTCACGACGCTCCGTGAACGCCCCGTTCTTGCCCTGCACCCGCACATCCGTCTTCACCCCGCGCCCGGACCGGCGGATCTGAATCCCCTCCGCCATATGACATTCCTCCAGCTCCGCAGCCGGGGCCGCAGGCTGGTTACCGAGGACCGGGCGACCCCGCACCACAGTCCACCGGAGGCCGAGCTTCGACAGCTCCGACATCTCCTGATGAAGCATCTTCAAATCCGACTTCACCGCGAAGTCGAAACGGGACTCGGTACGGGATGGCAACACGATCGGGTCCGCAGACACCCCATGCAGGTCGAGCATTTCCCGCCACATGTCCGCCGCGATCGGCGCCACATCCATCTGCCGCCACTGCTTCGTGGTCAGGGTGCGGGTCTCCCACATCAAGCGGGACACGTCCATCGCTTCGATGGACATGGCGGTGCGGGACCGGATCGGATCAACCACCACCCCGAACCATTGCAACGATGTGCCGTGCCAGCATGAGACCCAATGCGCCCACGGCGTCACCACCTCCGCAAGTTCCTGAATGGGAGCGGTCAGGGTGAGTTTCGAAACCTCGTTGAGCTCTCTGCTCCACGAGAAGGACTCTGGGCACTCAATGGTGCCGAGCTGTGCACCGGTCTTGTCGTGGATCGCGAACGACGCCGCATCAAGCCTCACGCCTGCCGCCCCCTGATCGAAGCCTGAACCGAGAAGTCCAGCCCCGGTTCATGCTGGGCCACCAACTCCCAACACCCACTCGCATCGAGCACGATCGGTGTCCACGGCGCACCCGTCGGCGTGCCCACAATCCCCACCTGCCGCACCTGCTGCCCGCCCACCACGCCGTACGCGCGGCGGGCGACACTGTCGGCCACCACCGTCGCACCCGCCGGCAAGCCTGCGATGGACAGGAACCCGGTCCTGTCGCACATGGCGGTGTTCCCACACGGCCTGATCCAGAAGTTCGCCGACACAGGTTCCTCGCCCGCGGTGATGGTGAGCGACAGCACCTGATCTACACACAGCACACCCGAGGCGGCGGGCAGTACCGCCACCCTGGTTTGCACCTCACACACCGGGACACAGCCCGCGCACACAGGTGGCTGCACGGGGCGAACGTCGATCACGTTCGGCACACACGTCACTGACGCCAGGACTGGGATCTCCTCGCAGGAGGTGGGGGAGTCGCAGTCGGGGGCGTGCGCCCACGTGATCCCCTCCGTCACCGACGCATCCCAGTCGATGGCGAGGTTGGTGGCAGGCCCGTACGTGTACGGGTCGAGCACGGCCAGTTCGAAGTCCACCGTTTGCAGGGCGCCTTGCCGGTGTTCTTCACCGCGCAGGCCACGCGAGTTCGTCACCCGCGGCTCGCGGGTGAGGACCACCCGGTTCATCACCCGACGTAAGGTTTCGGGGTTGACCGCCGAGTTCTCCGGGTGCGCCGCCAGGAACTCCAGCGTGGTGCCCGCAGTCTTCGCTGCCCGCAACTGGCACGACAGCCAGTCCCGCCCGTACTCGACCCCCGCGTGTGTGCACCCGATCAGCTGCGCTTCCACCCTGATCTGCCGGTGGGTGTCGCGGTTGGCGGGGGCGATACCGCCCGCGCAGATCGCTTCAGACACCTGCCGGGACACAGGCACCGCACCGAACCCCTCCACCGACAGCACCCAGATCCCGAGGAACTCGCCGGACTGGGGGATGGCGGGGTCGTACCAGGGGGCATTGGCGATCGTGTACGGGTCATCCCCCAGGAACGATTGCAGGCCTGGCCAGGAGTCGTCGTATTGGATGTAGTCATTGGCGCATCGGCATTGCGCGAGCGCTTCCTCCCACGACTGCGGCACCCCCGGTTTCGCGTGCGCAATCAGACGTGAGGTGTTGGTGAGTTCGGCCCCGCCCAGCTGGAGCCATCCGCGATACATGAGGGTGCCTCCTACAGCAGGGACAGCAGGTCGGTGCCGATACGACGCCCACCACCAGGGGACTCGTACACGGTCATCGGCACATTCACGGTCCGGTTGCCGGACTTCTCCAACGCAGCCACCAACCGATCGAAGCTTTCGGTTTGCGACGGGGACAGGACACGTTCCGGGGCGATCGTGTCCTTCACCATCAACCCCTTGCCGTAGGCGACACCACCGGAGTCGAACGCATCGATCGCCGCGCCCGCACCAACCGCCAGCGTGGACACGAACACCGCCGCCACACCAGCGAGCGCCGCACCCACGACCGCACCGACCGCAGCGCCGATCGCTGTACCGATACCGGGGATGACCGAACCGATCGCCGCACCGATCGCGGTGACCGCGACCTGGATCATGATGCCGAGGATCGCGGACAGGATCGGGATCAGCACCGACGTCATCAGATAGCGCAGGACAGCCTTGATCAACTCCCTGTTCAACCGGTTCTGCTCGGAGATCACCAGGTCACGCGAGGACTCGTTGCGCTGCATCAGGTCCGCGGTGTCCGCCACAATCCGGCCCGAAACGTCGAAGGCGTTGACCAGATCCCCACGGAAGTCCCGGATCTCCTGCCACGTGTCGACCAGGGTGTCCCGGATCTCGATCTCCACACCAGTCAAGCGGACGATCATGTCCACCAGTGGCCCACCCGAGATGTCCCGGCCCAACACGCCCCGAGGATTGTCGACCCGTGACGCCTGCTGCGCCAGCGCCGCATTCGCGATGTCGTTCGCCACCGACATGAACGCCTGCTGCGCTGTCTGCGCCACCGACACCACAGCATCCGAGATCGCGGTCACCGCGTCGAACGCGCTACCCGGCGCACCGAACGGGGCAGGCGCCAACGCCGGATCAACGCCCACATCCAGGGCCTGCACCGCCGCTGTCGTCCCATCCGTGGATGCCGTGATCTGATCCGCCGACCCCTCCACCCAACGCTCCACCAGCCCGATGCCCTGCTGCACAGCCGACTGCATGATCGGCAACAACACGCCCTCGGACAGGCGGATACCGAGGCTGGCGAGCACGGCCTGCACCTGCTCGAAACCCTCCGCCAGCACACGATCAGTGGACGACTCGGAACGGTCCGCCAGATCCTGCACCGTCCCGAGCACCCGCCCGGTCACGTCCACGACCTGCCGATTCTGCTCCATCTGCTGCGCAAACTCCGGCGCCACCGACGTGTCCTCCTCCACCCCCAGGACACGCGCGAGATGGTCAATCCCCTGCTGGAACACTGTCGCCGTCAACGGCTCAGGGCCCGGACCGGTACCGGACGCCACCTGCTGCAACGACACCACCAGCGACTCGAACAAACGGGTCTGCTCCGGCGACAGGACTCGTTCGGGGGCGATCACATTCTTCGGCATGAACCCGACACCGCTCGCGACACCACCGCTATCGAACGGATTCAACGCATCGAACACATTGCCGGCGAACTCGCGAGCCTTCGACCACGCCCCCGGCAACAGATCACCCAAACCACCCACCATCCCGGTCAGGTGACCGGCCACCTTGTCCTCGACGGTGGTCAGGTAGGCGGGCGGGACCTCACGCCATCGTGGCGGCGGCGCACCGACCGCCGACAGCAGCGTGTCCCGGATCGGGCTCGTGAACTTGCGGATCGTGTCGAGCACCATGCGCTCCACAAACCCACGCTGCTCACCCACCGACGGCCCCACACCCGACCCGGTGCCCGGCTGGAAGAAACCGTTCGCACCGATCGGCAAGTGATATTGAGTCAGGAACGAACGCGGGTCCGGGCCATCGTTGTAATGCACATCCCCACGCGCACCACCCGACTCCACCCGAGCCACCGCGAACAGACCAGGCACCTCACCCAGTACACCCGCCGTATGCCCGCCACCGGGCCCACCCGGATCGTCGGTGACACCGATCGTGAAGCCAGGCCCGACGCCGGCGACGAACCCTTGCGGCCCGGTCGCGCGCTGGCCACGCCCGAACGAACTGGTCGCCCAATACCTTTGCCACGGATTCAGCCCGAGGATCGCCGCGGCGATGGAGCCCATGAAACCCGAGCAGTCGAAAGAATCGCCCCGCCAGCGGGGGCCCGCCCACTGGTAGGGGCGGCCGTGCTGGGCGCGCGCGAACTCGTGACCACGCGCCAACTGCTGCATCCACGGCTCGACAAACACCGCGCCACCGGTGCGATACCGCGGCATCAACTGATCGAACAGCCCCTCCGGGGGCACGTTGCCGATGCCTCGGTCCCGCACCGCAGACCCGTAGGCGCTGAGGTTATCGCGGCCGAGCTGGGAGATGATGCGCCCGTTGTCCCACGTGAACGGGATACCTCGCGCGATCATGTCACGGATCGCGTACAGGATGTTCTGACCACCAGCTTTGAGGACTTCCGCGGCGGTGACGACATGCTCACCATTGGACAGGTAGGCAAGGATGCTGTCGGAAGTTCCTGTGCCTGGACCATTGACCCCACCACCACGGGCGAAGCCGAGAGTGACCTTCTCCATCGGCGCCATGCCGGGAATGAATTCCTGCACCGCATTCCAGGCCTTCAACAAGCCTTCGTTCCAGACGGTGTTCACGATGAACCGCACCGGGACAGCGGCAGCTTCTTTGATCTTGTCCCACGCCTTCGTGATGCCATCAACGCCGGTCTCGAACCAGCCCTTCACCTTGTCGATCGCTGTACCGAGAGCGGGGAACAGGGTGTCCTTCACCCAGTCGATCGCCTCGCCGATCTTCTCCATCGCCCACTTGAACTGGTCCGCGACCTCTCGGATGATCGGCAGCACATACGGGATGAGGACGTCCTGCACCAGCCACGTGAACGCCTCCATCAACTTGATCAGCACCGGAGACAGCTCGACCAAAATGTTCAGCAAGGGGGGCAGGAGGTCGGCGGCGAGCTTCACAAGTTCCGGCAGCAACGGCAGGATCGCCATCAACAAATTGGTGAACGCGGTGACGATGCCGGGCAGCATCGGCGCCAACTGCTTGATCGCATCCGCGAGAGCGAGGCCGATCGTCTTCGCCACATCCGCGAGGATCGGCGCGATCTCCTGAATGACCGGGCTCATCTGCTCCGCGAACTGCGCGATCACCGGGGCGAGGGCGACCGCGATCTCCGAGATAGCGGGAGCCAACGCCTGCAACACGGTCGACAGCGAGTCCGCGAACAACGGGATCAGCGGCGACACCGCGGTCACGATGTCAGCGAACGCCTGCGCCAACGCCGGAAGACTAGGCGCGATAGCAGTGATCGCATCCGCCAACGCCAAACCCACCACCTGCGCAACCTGCGACAGGGGCTCGATCATCGGCTGTAGCGCATCGAGGATGACGGTGAACAAGTGCGCGATCACCGGCAGGACCGGCTGCAACCCCTCCGCCAACGCTTTGATGAACGACCCGAGCGACGGCATGATCATCGTCAGCGACTCAGCGAACACCTTGCCGATCTCGCCCAAGCTGGGACCGAGCGACCCGATCATGTCACCGATCGCCGTGAACAGCGGACCCAACGCAGGCAGCACAGCGCTAGCCATTTCGGCGAGCCCCACCATGATCGACCCCAACGAAGGCCCCAACGCCTCCAACGCAGCCGACAACCCGTTGACAATTTCCTCGAGCAGCCCCGACTGCGCGATGTGCTCGAACGCCTCACCCAACGCGGAACCGATCGACCCGAACGCCTTGCCGAGCGATTCGGACAGCGGAGCGAACGCCTGCATCATCTGCGACATGCCGGCGAGGAAGCCGTCGGAGCCTTCCCGCATGCCGCGCATGAAACCTTCGGTGGATGCGAACGTGGCGTCCAGTCCCGCCATCCCCTCCGCTGAGGTGAGGAAGTCAGCGAAACCCTTAGCGCCTGCGTTCATTTCGGTGGCGATACCACCGAGCCCCGTTTCCAGAGACGGCATCACCGTGTTCGCCAAATTGGTGAACGTTTCATCGAGGCCGTCGAAGAAGTCGTCCTGTATGGAGTCCTTCACCTCATCCCACGCGGGAGCGAGTTCACGACCGGCGAGGACGAACGCCTGTGCGTGAGGGGACAGTTCTTCCATCGCTTCGGCGAACTTCTTAGCTGAAGCGCCACCATTGGATTGCGCCTCAGCCAAAGCCATTTGCGCGATCGTCACCTGCTGCTGCGCCCGCTCCGACGCTTTCGCCGCGTCCGCTACCCGCTGCTCCGCATCCGCCGCAGCTTCCTTCGCTGCCACCACCCGATCCGAATTTTCGATGCCCTTCTCCTGGGCCTCGTTCACTTCCTCGGCAACGTCCTTGCCGGCCTCGATCGCCTTGTCGTAGTTGAGTTGTGCACGCTCAACCCTGACCAGCGCTTTCTGTCGCTCGTCCACTGTCTTCGCGGAAAACACATCGGCCTGCGCTTCTTTGAGCGCGATCGCGGCTTCCTTCTGATCGATGACCGAGCCACGCAATTTGAACTGCAAGTCTTCGAGGTCATCAGCCGCATCCGAATACGCTTCACCGATAGCGTCCGCCGCGGACTTCGCATCCTTCTGGGCGTCAGCGAGGGTGCGCTGCGCGGACGCCGCCCCATCCGCCGCCGACTGCAACGACAACTGCGCCGACGCCACCGCTTTCGCCTGCGATGCCGCTTCCTCCGGCCCGTTCTTCGCGGCCTCCGCAGCCGCATCGAAAGCGTCTTTCACACCGCTCAGGGCGATAGTCGCGGTACCGACAGCGGCAGCGATCGCTGGGCCCAACGCCATACCTGCGATAGCGAGACCACCGATAGCGCCAGCCGCCAAACCAGCCGCACCTGTGAGTGCCCCCAGTGCTGCGGTGACAGCGACGATTCCACCGGCGCCGATGCCTACTGATTGCAGCGAGTCCCGCAGCCGGTCGATCCTGGTGGCCTCGGTCTCGGCGTTGCTGCTGAACCGGAAGGTGGAGGTTTGGGATTGCAGTGCCTGAAGCAGGGCGGCGATCCGCGCCAGTTGTGCTTCGTCGGCGTCGATCCGAACCCGGATCGTCACATCCTTGTCGGTCAACTGGGCGAGGCTCGATGCGGCGGCCAACGCTGCCGCATCGATGTCGAAGTTCACTTTGAAGTTGATCGTCTTGTCCGCCAACGACTGCAACGCCTGAAGGCTCGCCAACCCTGAAGCATCGATGTCGAACACGACTTTCGTGTTGATCGTCTTATCGGCCATCGACTGAATCGCCTGGAGATTGGCGAGCCCGGTGGCGTCGATATCGAACTCGACCTTCGTGTTGATCGTCTTGTCCGCCATACCCTGCACCGCTTGCAGCTCGGCGAGCGCGGACGCATCCACATCGAAATCGACTTTCGCTTTGACGGTTTTGTCGACCATCGCCGCCACAGCCTGCATGTCCGCCAAACCAGCAGCATCCACATCGAAGTCGACCTTCGCGCGGATCGTCTTATCCGTCATCCCCTGGATCGACTGGAGCCCCGCCAACTCGGTCGTATCCACATCGAAGTCGACCTTCGCCGTGATGGTTTTATCGGCCATCCCCTGGATCGCTTGCAGCTCAGCGAGAGCGGTGGCATCCAAATCGAAATCGGCTTTGATCTTGACGCTGCCTCCAGCGCCAGCGATCGCGGTCTCCACGTCCTGCTTCAGGCCGGCATCATCGAACTTCGCGCCGATCCGCACCTCAGGATCGAGGGTCCGTTCGATCTGCTCCAGTTCGGCTTCCAGCTCCCGAGAGAACTTGACCGAGTCGAAGTTGCCGCCGATCTTCACGTTCAACGGGGTCATGTCCAGTTCCCGCTGCACGTCTTTCATGGCGTCGATGACGACCCGGCGTAGCTCCTCATCGAAGCCGTCACCATCGGCGGTGATCGGGATACTGATTCCGGGCATCGTCACGCCGGGCACGATGTCAGGCAGGGGTGCAGCGCGACCGGGGTCAGAGGCCCTGGCTCAACTCCTCGGTGATGGCGTCCCGCAGGAAAGGGTTCCCCTTGTATCCGGGGTGCCAGACCCGCTTGCGGAAGACGAGCCGACCCCGCCACCAGAACCGCAGGGCGCGTGCATGACGCGGTCGGATCTCATGTGCCCGCGTCCCTTCGTGAATGTAGATGGCGTGTTCGGCGCGGGCGTGTACCTCAACCCGCACTCTGGTTCCCTCGGCTCGTGCAGTGGTTCGGCCGATCGAATCCCGCAGCAACCCGGAGCGCACGTTCACTCGCCGTTTCGCGGTGAACACGACACGTTCAGCGAAACGGTCGAGACGCGGGGTCGCCAGTACTGCCGCCTGCTGCCCGGCCCCCACAGGCGGGGTGAAGACTTGACGGGCCCGCACCTCACCCACGGTCTAGTCCTCGGCGGCGGAGTCGGTGTCGCCGTCGTCGGAAGTGTCGGCTGCCTTGCGGCGGCGGGACCGCTTCGGCAGCTTGGCCGCTACGGGAGCATCCGTCACCGGGCCATCAGCAGCGGGCTCCACTTCGGGGTGATGCCATTCGATCACCTTCACATACCCCCTGCCCGCCAGTCGCCGTAGATGCTCGGTCCACTCCACGGTGTGCTGCTCACCCCGCCTGCACACATCAGTGGACACAACACCCTCAATGGTGACCTGCATGTTCAACTCCTCTTGTCTGGGTTCAGCTCGACATAAGCGGGTTGCAGCCAAACGGCAACGAGGCCCTCGGGACCCACGGGCACGCCCGCACCCAGCCCGTATTCGGTGATCACATCCGCGGCCTTCGCCGCCTTCATCGCCGCACACAAGGCGGCATCGATCCTGTGCGAGTCGTCCCACTGCACAGCCGCGTGATGCTCCAACTCCGCCAACGTCCCGTCCAAGGGGTGGCAGCGGGCTATGCCGGCCTCAATGGTGATGGCTTTCGATGTGCCGCATTTACCGACCACGGCTTCGACGGGGAAGCGTTCGGTCCTCCACCGTCGCGCTAGCCGCACCCACAGGTAGGGGCCGCATCCTTCGCAGGATGTGTCCTCGTCATCACCGACCAGCCACGGCGGGGGAACAACCGTGTCCCCGGCGAGGAGGTACACGTCATCAGTCCCGCCACCCAACGGCGGGTTCGCATGTGATGGGGAGAAGACAGCCCGTAGCTTCTCCACGGCCAGGCCGAGCACGGTCACCGATGCATCCACGGCTCTACCCCTCGAAATCCGGCGACGACACGGCAGAGGGTGCGGACAGGCGGTGCGGGTTGTGGGCGGTCAACCACATGTCGACCTGCGTGATCCCCGTCCGATAGTTCTCGAACAACTGTTCCGGGTCGACCATCTTCATCGTCACGCCACGGCGCGTCACCTGTTCGGTGCGTTTCGGGAGTGCGCATTTCTCGCCCTTGCACAGCGCATAGAACTCCTTCGCCAACAGGGCGACCATCGTGCCTGCCCCCGCTGGCGGCGGCTGCCCCTGTAGGTACTCGACACTCCACGTGTTCGGTACACCGAGCGGGCGTTGTAGGTCTTGGTCCGGCCAATCCCCGACCGTCGAATACAACCAGTCCCCCTCGAGGCGGTAGGCGGTCTCCTCCCACACCACGCCAGCGACGGTGACGGCGGTGACCTCGCAGACGGGGCCGGGTAGGTGCACCATGCCGGGCCCGCCCCGTGAGCAGGTGGGGCCGCATCCGCAGTGGGTGTTGCGCCAGATCCCGCCATCCAGTTCGGGATGCCAAGTGTTGCCCGGTAGCCACAGGTTCTGCCATTGGGGGGACGGGCAGGGGCGGATGATGCGCGGGCAACACCCGTACTGGCGGCCCGTGAAGGACCAGAGGACACCGACAGCGGTGTCGATCGCAGCCTGCAACAGATCCTGGTCCACCTCGGACTCCACCTCGGGCAGGCATGTGCGGTCCGTTGGCCAGGTGCATGACATGGCGCGCACGGTAGGGGGGAGGGGTGCAGGCGGGGGATCGTTATCCGCCGTTCACCCCTGGGTGATACACAATTATGTATATTCGAGGAGTGAAGGGCGCACCCCAACCGAAGCCGGTGAGATTCATCGGCCGAGCACTGAACGAGCTCCGAGACTTCCCGAAGGAGGCGCGAGAAGATGCCGGATACCAGATCCACCTAGTCCAGATCGGCGAGACACCGCCAACGTCGAAAGCGGTACCCGACATCGGCAAAGGTGTCCGTGAACTGCGGGTAGCCGAAAACGACAGTTGGTTCCGAGTCCTCTACGTCGCCGAACTGGCAGGCAAAGTGTGCGTCCTCCACGCCTTCCAGAAGAAGTCGAACCAGATGCCGAAGACAGCCAAGGACACCGGCAAAACCCGGTATCGGCAAGCTCTCGACGACGCATCCACCACCGCATAACCGTGCGAGACCTTCACCGCTAACCCGCGAGACTTCCCATCCCCGAAGCACGTCACGCCGCCGCTCGCCCACCCCAGTAGCGAAGCCACCGCTATGGGCGAGCGCCCACCCCAAGGGCACATCATGGACCTGAACTCCACCCCCGAATACGCATCCGTCTTCGACGCCATCACCGACACCCCAGCCCAAGCCGAGAACCTGCGAGTCCGAGCCCTCCTGATGCACGCCATCGGTGAACGCATCGACGAGTTCGGATGGTCGCAGCGCGTCGCCGCCAACAACCTCGGTGTCACCCAGCCCCGCATCAGCGACTTGAAGAACGGCAAGTTGTCGCGCTTCTCGGTCGATGTGCTGGTGAACCTGGCTACCCGTGTCGGGCTGACCGTCCAGGTGAACGTGGTCGCCACCGACGAGCACGCGAACGGCCGCGAATACGCCTGCAACTAGCTCGCCCCTTGAACGCCCCGGACGCTTCGTGTGGCCGGGGCGTTCGCCACATCCCAGAAGGAACCTGCGATGCAACTGCTCGCTCTGGTCCACATCCTCACCGACGACAATCCGCGCAGCGAGGACCCGGCCGCCATCAGGGCCGCGCTGCGGGCGGGCGCGCTCGACGTGCCCGAGGCGGTGCGCGGAGAGGTGCTCGAGATCGGTGACCGCGCGGAGGCGATCGAGGCCGCCGTACGCTGGGCGCGCCGCGGCGACGCGGTGCTGGTGGCGGGCAAGGGCCACGAGACGGGGCAGGAGATCGCGGGGGTCAAGCACCCCTTCGACGACCGCGAGGTGCTCGCGGCGGCCCTGGCGCGCAAAGTGGGTGCGGAGGCACACACGTGAACGGTGAAGCGGTACAGCATGTTCGGCACGATGGGCGGGAAAGCGGCCCGGAACATGCCCGTTCGGATCGGACGGGCTCGGAGGACTTGACGGTTTCATGATCGAGATGACACTGCGGGAGATCGCGGAGGTCGTTGGCGGCACGCTGCACGACGTCGCAGACCCGGAGGTGCGGGTGACCGGCGCGGCCGAATTCGATTCGCGCCGCGTCGGTGCGGGGGACCTGTTCCTGGCGTTGCCGGGTGAACGGGCCGACGGACACGATTACGCACAGGCCGCCGTCGACGCGGGGGCGACGGCGGTGCTGGCTGCGCGGCCGGTCGGCGTGCCCGCCGTGGTGGTCGCGCCGAGCCCGGGCACGGTGCCGGCGGGCGCGCTCGCGGTGGCCCACGACCCGGACGGCTCCGGCGCCGCGGTCCTCGCCGCCCTCGGCGCCCTGGCCCGCCACAGCGTCGAGGCGCTGACCGCCGCGAGCGGACTGGAGGTGGTCGGCGTGACCGGCTCCTCCGGCAAGACCTCCACGAAGGACCTGCTCGCCGCGGTGCTCGCGCCGCTCGGCTCGGTGATCGCCCCGCCCGGCTCGTTCAATAACGAGCTCGGCCACCCGTGGACCGCGCTGCGCGCCGGCGCCGGCACCCGTTTCCTGGTGCTCGAGCTGTCCGCCCGCGGGCCCGGCCACATCGCCGCGCTCGCGCGGGTCGCCCCGCCCCGGGTCGGTGTCGTGCTCAACGTCGGCACCGCGCACCTGGGCGAGTTCGGCAGCCGCGAGGCGATAGCGCAGACCAAGGGCGAACTGGTCGAGGCGCTGCCCGAGACCGGGCTCGCGGTGCTCAACGCCGACGACCCGCAGGTGGCGGCCATGGCCGAGCGCACGAAGGCCAGGGTGGTCACCTTCGGCCACGCCGAGAACGCCGACTTCCGGGCGAGCGAGGTGATGCTCGACGACGAGGCCCGCGCGTCCTTCACCCTGCACACCCCCGGTGGGTCCGCCCCGGTGCGGCTGGCCGTGCACGGCGAACACCAGGTCGGCAACGCGCTGGCCGCGGCTGCGGTGGCCACCGAGTTCGGCGCCGACCCGCAGACCGTCGCCGCAGCCCTGTCCGGCGCGAAGGCAGCCTCGGCGCGCCGGATGGACGTGCGCACCACCGCCGCGGGGGTGACGGTGATCAACGACTCCTACAACGCCAACCCCGACTCCATGCGGGCCGCGCTCAAGGCCCTCGTCACCATGTCCAGGGCGGCGGACACCCCGCGCCGCAGCTGGGCGGTGCTCGGCGAGATGGCCGAGCTCGGCGAGGACTCGGTGGTCGAGCACGACGCCATCGGCAGGCTCGCGGTGCGCCTGGACGTCGACCGGCTGGTCGTCGTCGGCACCGGACGACCCTCCCGGGGAATGCATCAGGGAGCGGTGATGGAAGGCTCGTGGGGCGAGGAGTCGGTGCTGGTGCCCGACATCGACGCCGCGCTGACCCTGCTCGACGCCGAAGTCGAGCCGGGTGATGTGGTGTTGGTCAAGGCATCGCAGTCGGTCGGCCTGTGGCGGGTCGCCGAGCATCTGACCCGCGCGGCGGGCAGCGACACGGAGGCAGCGCAGTGAGACAGATCCTATTCGCGGCGGCGATCGCGCTGACGGTGTCGATCCTGTTGACTCCGTTGCTGATCAAGTTCTTCGCCAAACAAGGCTTCGGACAGGAGATCCGGGTCGACGGCCCGGCCAGCCATCAGGCCAAGCGCGGCACCCCGACCATGGGCGGCGTCGCCATCCTCATCGGCATGTGGGCCGGTTACCTCGGCTCGCACCTCATCGGCATCGGCTACGACGCCGACGGCCCTTCGGCCTCGGCGCTGCTGGTGCTCGGCCTGGCCACCGCCCTCGGCGCGGTCGGCTTCCTCGACGACTTCATCAAGCTGCGCAAGGGCCGCAATCTCGGCCTGACCGCCGCGGGCAAGTACGTCGGCCAGCTCACCGCCGCCATCGTGTTCGCCATCCTGGCCCTGCAGTTCAAGGGCGGCAACGGGCTCACTCCGGCCAGCACCCACCTGTCCTACGTCCGCGACATCACCACGGTGTCGATGGGCGTGATCGTCTTCGTCGCCTTCGTCTGCCTGGTGGTGGTGGCCTGGTCCAACGCGGTCAACCTGACCGACGGCCTGGACGGCCTGGCCGCGGGCTCGATGAGCCTGGTGCTCGGCGGCTACGTGATCATCACGTTCTGGCAGTACTACCACGCCTGCGAGATCAAGCCGGAGGCAGGCTGCTACAACGTGCGAGACCCGCTGGACCTGGCGCTGGTGTGCGCGGCGGGCGCGGCGGCCTGCATCGGCTTCCTGTGGTGGAACGCCGCACCGGCCAAGATCTTCATGGGTGACACCGGTTCGCTCGCGCTGGGCGGCCTGCTCGCCGGTCTGTCCATCACCACCCGCACCGAGCTGCTGATGGTCGTCATCGGCGCGCTGTTCGTGGCCGAGGCCGCCTCGGTGGTGCTACAGGTGGCGGTGTTCCGCACCACGCGCAACCGGTTGTTCAAGATGGCCCCGTTCCACCATCACTTCGAGCTGAGCAAGTGGGCGGAGACGACGGTCATCATCCGGTTCTGGCTGCTGGCGGCGATGGCCTCGGCGGTCGGACTCGGTCTGTTCTACAGCGAATACCTCTCCGCGGTCGGGTGATCCAGGATGGTCGAACATTCTCCGCGGGCCCTGCGCTCACCGGGGCCCATGCTGGAATTCCTGCGTGGTCGTGACGTTCTCGTCGCGGGCTGGGGCGTCTCGGGGCGCTCGCTGGTCGAACCGCTGCGCGACATCGGCGCGCACCCGGTGGTCACCGACAGCGGCGCCGCCGCCCTGGCCGAGGCCGCCGGTCTCGGCCTGGAGGTCGCGACCTCCGTCGAGCTGGAGTCGGCCGACCTGAGCCGTTTCGCGCTGGTCATCACCAGCCCGGGCTGGCGGCCGGACTCGCCGGTGCTGGTCTCCGCGGTCACCGAGGGCATCCCGGTGTGGGGTGATGTCGAGTTCGCCTGGTGGGTCGACCAGGCCCGCATCTACGGGCCGGTGCGCAAATGGCTCGTGGTCACCGGCACCAACGGCAAGACCACCACCACCCAGATGACGCACTCGATCCTGCGCGCCGCCGGCATCCCCAGCGTGGCCTGCGGCAACATCGGCCTGCCCATTCTGGACGCGCTGCGGCGCAATCCCGGCCCGCAGGTGCTCGCGGTCGAGCTGTCGTCGTTCCAGCTGCACTGGGCGCCCTCGGTACGCCCGGAGGCGGGCGTGGTGCTCAACGTCGCCGAGGACCACCTGGACTGGCACGGCGGCCTCGACGCCTACGCCGCCGCCAAGGCGAGGGCGCTGGTCGGCCGGGTCGGCGTGGTCGGCCTGGACGATCCGGTCGCGGCCACCCAGGCGCGGGGGGCGAAGGGCAAGCGGCCCCGCGGCGTGCGGGGGGGGGGGGGCCCCCCCCGCGGCGTTTGGGGGGGGGGGGGGGCAGGGGCCGGCCCCGCCCCGCCCACACCCCCCCGCC
>NZ_JARWRU010001229.1 GCF_029867845.1 Nocardia farcinica
ACTCCTACCTGCTGCGGGCCTTCATCAACATCGGCCTGATGCCCGACGGCGGCGCGGCCGCCCTGGTCGCCGCGGCGGCCGGTCGTCCGCTGGCCGCGCGGCTGGCCCTGCTCGGCGAGCGCCTGCCCGCGACCGAGGCCCACAAGGCAGGCCTGTTCACCGCGGTGCTGCCCGCCGACGAGCTGGACGCGGCGGTCGAGGCGGTGGCCGCGAAGGTCGCCTCCGGCCCGCGCCGCGCGCTCGAGCTCACCAAGCGCGCGCTGAACCTGGCCACGCTGTCGGCCCTGGACGAGACGTTGGCCGCCGAGAAGACCGGCCAGGTGGAACTGCTCCAGTCGCCGGATTTCCTCGAGGGCGCGACCGCCATGCTGAGCAAGCGCAAGCCGGTCTTCGGCGACTAGCCCTCGCCACGACGCCGTGCGGGGAACGCCCCGCACGGCCACTCACTTCCGCCACACCGGCGGATCGGTGGTTCGCGGGCCGCCCCCGGGTAGCTCGGGCCCGCGGACACCCACCGGACACGCCACGGTTGTGACGCCCGCCACAGGACGGCTACGCCGATTCACTATGTTGATCGGCTATGACATCACTTGTCACCGGCGCGACCGGGTTCATCGGCCGATTCCTCATCCCCGAACTGCTGCGCCGCGACGGCGAGGTCCACGTGCTGATCCGGCCGGGCGCGGCGGCCGAGCGGCGGTTCGCCCGCTGCGCCGCCGAATGGGGCGGCGGACGGCGCGTCCGGCCGGTCGTCGGTGATCTGGCCGGAGCCGGGCCCGCCCTCGATCCCGGTTGGGTGCGTGAGCATCGCGGGCGCGTCGAGCACGTCTTCCACCTCGCCGCCGCCATCGACGGCAGCGCCACCGCCGCGAACTACCCCGTGTCCGGCGCATCCGGCGATGCAGCGGCGGGCACGCGCCCCCATCCCGAACTCTCGGCCGAGCTGGACACCCTCGCGACCAGGCGGGTGGTCGAACTGACCAGGGACCTCGGCGCGGACCGGCTGCACCACCTGTCGACCGTGGAGGTGGCGGGCGACCATCGCGGCCCGTTCACCGAGCAGATGCTCGACACCGGCCAGCGCCTCACCCCGGCTCAGCGCGGGCGCCTCGAATCCGAACGCGCGGTGCGGGCCTGCGGGCTGGACTGGCGGATCTACCGCCACGCCATCGTGATGGGACACTCCCGCACCGGCGAGGTCGACACCGGGGACGTGAGCGCGCGGCGGCTGTTCGAGCTGCTGCGCCGGGCGGGTCAGCTGCCCCGGCTGCTGCCGGTGCTGGTGCCGCAACTGGGCGAGACCAACATGGTGCCGGTGGATTTCGTCACCGCCGCCCTCGCTCACATCGCCTTCTCCGGCTCCCCCGGGCGCACCACCTACCACCTCACCGACCCCACCCGGGTCCGCACCGTGGACGCGCTCAACCTGTTCGCCGACGAGGCGGGCGCACCGCACCTGGTCGAGGTCACGGGCAAGGCCGCACTGCGCAAGATACTGCGCATGCCGGGCGCGCGGCGGATGCTGCCGAGCGTCGGCCTGCCCGAGGACGCGCTGACGCACAACGAGTTCGACTGCTGGTTCGACCGCGCCAACACCAGCGCCGCCCTCGCCGGAACGGGCATCACCGTCCCGCCGCTGGCCGACTACGCCCCTCGGGTGTGGAAGACCTGGAGCGAACTGGCCGCCGTGCCGTGAGACGGGCTCAGAGGCCGAGGCCCTTGGCCAGCACCGGCCAGGAGCGGGGGAACTCCTCGTTCCAGTAGCCCCAGGAGTGGGTGCCGTTGGGGCGGAAGTTGTAGGTGGCCGGGATGCCGAGCTCGTCGAGGCGGTTCTTCAGGTTGTGGGTGCAGTAGTTGGTGCCGGCCTCGATGACGCCGCCGATGATGATCTGATTGGCCAGACCGTAGGCGCCGGGCAGGGCGTACGGGCCGTCGAGGGTGTCGTACGGGCCGGGCAGGCCGTTGCCGCTGGAGATGTAGAGGTCCAGACCGCGCAGGCCCTCGGCGTTCACATACGGGTCGTTGGCGACCCACTCCTCCGATCCCTCCGGGCCCCACATGTTCTCGGTGTCGCCGCCGCCCCAGACCTCGACGGTCAGCTTGATGAACTCCGAGCCGACCGGGTCACTGGTCTGCGCGCACCCGCTGTAGGCGGCCGCGGCCTTGTACAGGCCGGGCTTGGCGATCGGCAGCGCGAGCACGGTGGTGCCCGAGGTGGACAGGCCCGCGATGGCGTTCACGCCATTGGTGCCCAGCGCGCCGTCGACCAGCGGGGGCAGCTCCTCGGTGAAGAAGGTCTTCCACTTGTTGCGGCCGAGCGTCGGGTCGTCCTTGATCCAGTCGGTGTAGTAGCTCCACTTGCCGCCGATGGGCTGGATGACGTTGACGTTCTTGTCCGCCAGGAACTCCAGGGCGTTGGACCTGGCCACCCAGGAGGCCGAGTCCTCGCCGCCGCCAGCGCCGTTGAGCAGGTACAGCGTCGGGCGCGGCACCGAGGCGTCGGCCGGGCGCTGGACGTCGATGATGACGTCCTTGTCCATCGCGGCGGAGTAGACGTACAGCCGGAGGTTGCGATCGTCCTTGACCTCGGCCCTGGAGATGCGCGAGCCGTCAGGGGCGACGGGGTCGGCCAGCAGCGCGCCGGACTCCATGATCGGATCGGCCGTCGCGGAGGAGACGCCGAGGCCGGAGATCAGTCCGGCGAACACCGCGGTGGTCGCGATCAGCGCGGCGGCTCGGGAGCCGCGGCGCCGGGTCTGCCGACGAATCAATTTCGCACCTTCACTTCGTATCGGATCAGGATCGTCACGTCAGGGGGGCAACCGCGTTACCTCGCGGAGCCATCATGCCTGATCGGACCCGCGCCGGGGGTTCGCACCCCCGGGGCGAGTCGCGCCGCCAGCGTAGGACCTATCTGCGCCAGCGCGTGCGGGGAGGTCATCTCGTCGTGGGTGGCGTGCACCGGGTGGTCGACGACCTCGCCCGCGACGAACGCCCGCCATTTGACGGCCGAGTTCTCCGGGTCGATGCCGCGCACCAGGTTCGCGCCGAGGATGCGGGCGCTGAAGTAGTCCACCCTGCCCTTGAACACACCGGGCCGGTGCTCGGAGATCAGCTCCGCCGAGCGCACCGCGCTGCGGTAGAGCCGGCCGAGGCGCTCGGGGGTGAGCGCGGTCAGCTCGGCCGGGATGGCCGCGTGCAGGGCCGCCAGCGAGTCCTCGCTCAGCGCGGGCGCGGGCGCGTCGCCGAGCAGGTTGTCGGCCTGGATGCCGATCTCGGCCAGCGCGCCGCGCAGCGCGGTGTGGAAGTCGGCCTTGGCGATGTCGTGGTGGCTGTCCAGCAGCGCCAGCAGCGCGACCTCCTCGCCCGCCTCCTGCAGTGAGACCGCCACCGCGTGCGCGAGCAGGCCGCCGAGCGACCAGCCGACCAGGTGGTAGGGCCCGAACGGCTGCACCGAGCGGATCTCGGCCAGGCAGCGCGCGGCCATCTCCTCGAGCGAGCGCGGCAGGTAGTCCGGCTCCGACAGCGCGGGCGACTGCAGGCCGAGCACCGGCCGGTTCGGCTCCACGTAGGCCAGCAGGCCCGCGTAGCTCCAGGACAGGCCCGCCATCGGGTAGAAGCAGAACAGCGGCGGCAGGTTGCCCTCGCCACGGATCGGCAGCAGCGGGCCGAGCGCGTCGTCGGTGCCCGGTTCGTAGTCGACGCCGCAGGCGGCGGCCTGATCGATGCGCCTGGCCAGGGTGGCCACCGTGGAGTCGGTGAAGAACCACTGCACGCGGGTCTCCAGGCCTGCGTCCTGACGCAGCCTGGCCACCACCTTGGTGGCGCTCAGCGAGTTGCCGCCGAGCTCGAAGAAGTCGTCGTCGAGCCCGACGCGCGCGCCCCGGCCGAGCTCGAGCACCTCGGCGAAGACCTCGGCCAGCAGCTTCTCGGTCTCGGTGGCGGGCGCCCCGGACCGGCGCACCGGCCGCGCGGGCCCCCGCCGCGCGGTGCGGTCGAGCATGCCGCGGGGGTTGAGCGGCCGCGCGGCCCGCGGCACC
>NZ_JARWRU010001230.1 GCF_029867845.1 Nocardia farcinica
CCCTCGACCGCACCCGAGGCGCAGCGTAACCACCCCCCACCCGGGGGGGGGGGGGCGGGGCCCCCCGCCGCCCCCCGCCCCCCCCCCCGCGCGCGCCCCCCCCCCCCCCCCCCCCCCCCGGCCCCCCCCCCCACCCCCCCCCCCCCCCCCCCCGCCCCCCCCCCCCCGGGGCCCCCCCCCCCCCCGCCGCCGCCCCCCCCCCCCCCCCCCCCCCGGGGGGGGGCGGCCCCCCCCCCCCCGTCGCGTCGAACCGGCGCCGATCTCGGGTCGAATCCGCACGTGACAGAACGCGCGGCACCCTCCGAGTACCGGTAGCGGCGAGTCGGCGAACACCGGGTAATCGTGGTCGGCCACGCCGAACGCCCGCCGGTGCCGCCGGGGGCGATCGGCCCGCTACTACCCTGTTGCCGTGACCGACTCCGATGACCGGCCCGATGGCGACGAGGCAGAGCGGCGGCTGCGGCTGTTCTCCTTCTCGACGGCGGACAAGCGCGCGGACTACCTGCGGGTGCTGCGCGCCTTCGACAGCGCCCGCGCCGCCTACGTGGTGTTGCTGCACGCCGACGACGTGGCCGAATGGGTGCGGCGCTGCGGCGGCGGGCAGCTCTCGGCCGCCGAGGCCGCCCCGCTGCTCGATCAGTTGCACCGCTGGGGCGTGCTGGAACGCAGCTACGACGGCACCCGCGCGGCGACGCTGGCCGAGTACCGCAACCGGCACTACGTCTACCAGTTCACCCAGCCGGGCTTCCAGGCCTTCCGCGCGGTCGCCGATGTGCTCGACGCCCGCGGCGAGGAGGCCTCGCTGTCGCGCCTGGTGCTGCCGGAGCTGCTGGCCGATCTCGAGGCGCTGGCACGAGCCAATCGCGCGGGCGACGCCGAACTCGTCTATCGCACGCTGCGCAGGTTGGACACGGCGCTGTCGGATCTGGCGGGCCGCGCCGCCCACTTCTACCTCTCGCTGGGCGATCTGCTGCGCACCACCGAGGTCACGCCGGAATCCTTTCTGGCGCACAAGGACACGCTGCTGGCCCACATGCGCGAATTCGGCATGGATCTGGCGCGCTTCGCGCCCGGGCTGGCCACGGCCATCGCGGCGGTCGAGGAGACCGGCGTCGAGGCCATGCTCGCGCGGGCGGCGCGCTGCGACGAGCGGGTCCTGGTGAGCGCGGCCGACCGCGAGGCCGACTGGCGGGCGCGCTGGCGCGGCCTGCGCGGCTGGTTCGTGCCCGCCGAGGGCGCGGCGGACGGTTCCGGCGCCGCCACCGAGGCCGAGCGGTTGCGCGAGGCCACCATGAGCGCGATCGCGGCAGTGCTCGCTCTGCTGCGCCGGGTCACCGAAACCAGGCGCGGCGGGGTGAGCCGGGAGTCGGCCCTGCGACATCTGGCCGCCTGGTTCACCGCCGCCCCGAGCACCGAGAGCGCGCACGCGCTGTTCGACGCGGTCTTCGGTCTCGGCCGGCCCCGGCATCTGGCGATGGAGCACCCGGACGCGGATCTGGTGCCGCCGAGCCGGTCCTGGTGGGAGGCGCCGCCGTTGGAGATCGCGCGCACCCTCGCCGAGACCGGCCGCCCGCCCGCCGCGGCGGCGCCCGGCCGCATCCAGCGCGACCAGGCGAGCGTGCGCAGGCTGCGGGAAGCGCAACTGGCCACGCAGCGTGCCCGCGCCGAGGCCGCACGGGCGCTGGCCGGGGCCGATGTGCACGAGCGGGTGCTCGACGACCGCGAGACCGAGGTGCTGTTGCGGCTGCTGGACGCCGCGTCGACGGCCTGGGTGCCGGTCAGCGGCCGGGTGGCGGGCACCTCGGGCAGCGACAGCGGCGTCACCCTGACGGTTTCCGAGCACGCTGGGTCCACGGTGGTGCGCACCACGCGCGGGCTGCTGCACCTGAACAATCGCAGGCTCGAGGTGCGGGCCACCGCGAGGGGCGGCGCTCGATGAACACGTCCCTCACCTCGGCGGCGACGCCGCACGCGCACCGCATCGACCCGCTGGAGCTCGACTCCTATCAGCGCGCGGCCCGGCTGGTGCTGGCCAACCCCCTGGTGACCGCCGACCATCCCGACCGGGCCGCGCTCCCGCTCATCCGCCGCTGGACCACCGAGCTGCGCGAGGATCTGGCCGCGCTGTTCGGCTACCGCCTCGAGGTCACCGAGACCACCGCCCGGCTGTTCCCGGTGACCGACGCCCTGGACGGGGGCAGGCCGGCCCGCACGGTCACCGACCGGGTGTTCGACCGGCGGCGCTACGCCTATCTGGCGTTGGCGCTGGCCGCGCTCGGCCGTGCGGGCGAGCAGATCACCCTGTCCGAGCTGGCCGAGCAGGTGCGCGACCACAGCGCCAGGATCGACGGGCTCGAACTGTCGCCCGAGCGGGCCGCCGATCGCGACGCCTTCGTCGACGCGGTCGGCTGGCTGGCCGCACGCGGGGCGCTGTCGCTCGCCGACGGCGACGCGACCGGCTGGGCCGCCGACCCCGAGGCGGGCGAGGCCCTCTACGACATCGACCGCACCGTGGTGTTCGCGTTGTTCCGGCCCGCGCGCGCGGTGCAGCATCTGCGCAGCGTCGCCGAGCTGCTCGGCGAAGACCATCCGGGTGAGGGCGCGCGGGCGGCGGACCCGGCCGCGATCGCCAGGCAGGTCCGCCGGGCGGTGGTGGAGCAGCCGGTGGTCTACGCCGCCGAACTCACCGCCCCGCAGCGGGAAGCGCTCGCCACGGATGCGGTGATCGCCGGTGTGGAGGCGTTCACCGGCTTGCGCGCCGAGCGCAGGGCCGAGGGCGTCGCGCTGATCGACACCTCGGGACGGCTGTCGGATGTGCGCTTCCCCGGGACGGGCACGCTCGCCCAGGTCGGACTGTTGCTCATCACCGAGATCGCCGATCTGGTGGCGGATCTCGACAACCCGCTGCCCCGCCGGCCGTGGCTGCCCGGTCCCTCGGACGATCTGCTCGCCGCGCTCGACGGCGCGATCCCGGAGGGAACCCTGTTCGCCCCGATGCTCGACAGCTCCGGCGACCCGTTCGCCGACGAGACCGCACCGCGGGACCCGTTCGGCACGGACGAGCGGCCGGAGCCCGCGGCCTGCCCGTTCGTGGCTGCCGACCGGCTGCGCGAGATCGTGACCGAACTCGCCGAGCGGTACGGTTCGACCTTCGCCGCGCACTGGCTCGCCGACGTGCCCGGTCTGACCGTCGAGGTGGTCGGGCTGCTGAGCAGGCTGCGGCTGGTCCGGCCGGTGACCGGCGGTGTGCTGGTGCTGCCCGCGCTGGCCCGGTACCGGGGCGCGGTGGTGTCGGTGCGCGCGCGACGTTCGGAGGAACTGTTGTGAGGGTCCATGCGGTTGTGCGGGTCCATGTGATGCGGAGGGGCTTGTGATGCGGACGGCGACCGACATGTCGGTCATCCACGGCGGTGTGCGTTTCGTCCCGACCAGGGCCGGGATCATCAACCTCTGGGACTATCGCGACCAGGAGTTCTGCTTCGCCGACGGCAGGCTGGTGCTGCGCGGGCCGAACGGTTCGGGCAAGACCAAGGCGCTGGAGGTGTTGTTCCCCTTCGTCCTGGACGGGCGGATCGAGCCGCGCCGGTTGAACCCGTTCGCGGGCGAGGAACGCACCATGAAGTCGAATCTGCTGTATCGCAAGCAGGATTCGGCGTACTCGTACGTGTGGATGGAGTTCGCGCGGGGCCGCTGGGCGGACCCGGAGGTCGTCACGGTCGGCATCGGCATGCGGGCCACCCGATCCTCGGACAAGGTGACGCGCTGGTACTTCGTGGCCGACGGCCGGGTGGGCGTGGACTTCTCCCTGCTCGGCCCCGACGACCGCCCGCTGACCCG
>NZ_JARWRU010001231.1 GCF_029867845.1 Nocardia farcinica
CGCTCGCACCGGGCCGGCCCTGCCGGAGCTGCAGCGGGAGCTGTTCGTTGGCGGTGAGCCCCGGCGGGCGGTGGGCGTGCGGGGGCTCGCGCGGCCGCTGCGCGATCGGCAACTTCGCGATCGGTGTCGACATCGCATCCCCCTAGCCATCCCTGGCCATCCTGGCCATCCCCAGCCATCCCCGGCCCGTCCCCTCGGCCGGTCACGCCCGTACGGTCGAACCGAACACCGTCGAACCGGATATCGTCGAGCTGGAAAAGGTTGTGTCGCGGCGATCATCGCATCGCCCACCGACAACTCCTCCGTGGCGCGGACGGCGGCAGAGCCGCGCGGCAGCGGCCACCGCCGTGCGCCCTGCCGATTCCCGACGCCATGCGGTCACGGCGGGGCGGACGCCGCCGGGCCCGCTAGGCTCGGCGGCGATGATTCCTCGCTTCTCCGGTGTCGCGCGAGCAACGTGCGCCGCGCTCGTGGTGACCGCGCTCGGCCTGCCCGCCGTCCCGGTCGCCGCCGAACCGATCGTCCCGCCCGGCGCGGCCCAGCCCGGCACGGCACAGCCCGGCACGGCACAGCCGGACACAGCCCGGCCCGGCGCAGTACAGCCGGACCCGGGACAGCCGGTGACCAGCACGACCCCGCCGTTCACCACCCCCGACACCGCGACCTGCCCGCAGAAGAACCTGCCGCCCCCGCCGGTCGACTCCTCCGAGGTGCCCGCGCCGGGCGAGCCGACGCCCTCGCCGCTGCCGGTGCCGGTCCCCGCGCTCGGCGGACCGAGAATGGGCGAGTGCGGGGTCGTGCTGCCCGACGGCGCCCCGGACGCCCCCGCCGACATCTCCGCCACCTCGTGGCTGGTCAGCGACCTCGACACCGGCGCTGTGCTGGCCGCCAAGGACCCGCACGGCCGCTACCGCCCGGCCAGCACCATCAAGGTGCTGCTGGCCATCGTCGCGCTGCGCGCCCTGGACATGGACGAGGTGGTGATCGGCACCCAGGAGGCGGCGAACGTGGAGGGCTCGCGGGTGGGCATCGGCCCTGGCGGACGCTACACCAACCGCCAGCTGATGCAGGGGTTGCTCATGTCCTCCGGCAACGACGCCGCGCACCTGATCGCCGCCCAGCTCGGCGGCGACGCGGCGGCGGTGGCGAAGATGAACGAGACCGCGAAGTCGTTGTCGGCCTTCGACACTCGCGCGGCCACTCCCTCCGGCCTGGACGGTCCAGGCATGTCCACCTCGGCCTACGACCTGTCGGCGCTGTGGCGTGAGGCCATGACCATCCCGCTGTTCGCCGAACTGGTCCGCACCGAACAGGTCGATTTCCCCGGCTATCCGGCGGATCCGGCGATGCCGGGCGACACCGACCACCCCGGCTTCCCCATCGGCAACGACAACATGCTGCTCTACAACTACGAGGGCGCGCTCGGCGGCAAGACCGGCTTCACCGACGACGCCCGCCAGACCTTCGTCGCCGCGGCCGAACGCGACGGCAGGCGTCTGGCGGTGGTGCTGCTCAAGGCCGACGTGCGGCCGATCCGGCCGTGGGAGCAGGCGGCCCGGCTGCTCGACTACGGTTTCGCCCTGCCCGCCGACGCCGCCGTCGGCGCGCTGCCCGGGGCCGCCGCCCACCTGGACGGTCCCACCGTGGTGCCGGCCGCCCCGCCGCTGGACGGCGATCTGGCGGCCCCGCACACCGTCTCCCACACCGACACCAGGGCGCTGCTGGTACTGGTGGGCTGCGTGGCCGTGGTGGTGTTGCTGCTCGGCGCGTTCCGCGCCAACCGGCGTCGCCGCTGAACGGACCGGAACGACCCGAAACGCCGCACAGATCAGTGCGATCCGGCCGGGGCGGCGGCCGTCACCGGCGACGCAGGAGCGTGAGGGCGAGGGTGGCCAGCGCGCCGGCGCCGAAGGCGGCCGCCCCGACCGCTCCGCTCATCCCGCCGCCGACCGTGCGGGGCCGGATCACCGCCGGTGCGGGCGGCTCGATCTCGGCGGGCAGTTCGTTCTCCGACGCGGTGGCCGCCCAGGCGGTGGCGAACAGGATGATCCGGTAGGTGATGTAGCTGAACACCATCAGGCCGATGATGGAACCGAACGTCGCGCCCGCGGGGCTCTGCAACACCGAGCGCAGGTAGATCGAGGCAACGAACTTGAACAGCTCGAAAGCCACCGCGCCGATCAGGCCCGCCTTGGCGGCACTGGCGAGGGTGACCTTCGTGCGCGGCAGCCTGGCGATGATCCAGACGAACACCGCCCAGGTGGCCAGCACGGCGAGCAGGATCGAGACCACCCGCAGCAGCACGCCCATGCCGAAGACGCCGCCGAGACCGAGGCTGTCGACCACACGCTCGCCGAGCCCGCCCGAGCCCACCGCGGACAGCGCCAGCGACAGGGCCAGCGCCAGGCCGAGGCCGATCAGCGCGCCGAGGTCCGACAGCTTGGTGGAGACGAAGTTGCCGTCGTCGGGCACGTCGCCCTCCCACTGCTCGGTCAGCGCGGCGCGCAGGTTGCCCATCCAGCCCAGCCCGGTCCACAGACCGGTGAGCAGGCCGAGCACGCCGACGGTGCCGCGCGAGCCGACCGCGGAGTCGACCAGATCGGTGACCTGTGTGCCGAACTCGCCCGGGATGTTCTCGACGATCTTGTCGTGCAGTTGCTCGAACAGCTCCTGGTTGCCCGCCAGCACGAAGCCCGCGATGGCGAAGGCGACCATGAGCAGCGGGAACAGCGACAGCACGGTGAAGTAGGTGATGCCGGCGGCGTAGTGGTCGCCGCGCCGGTCGCGGTAGCGGCCCGCCGTCCTGATCAGATGCTCCAGCCACGGCCGATGCCCGACGGCCCGGTCGATACGGGCCTTGGCCCGGTCGATCACCTGCACCGCACTCACCCCTTCGACGCCCGCCCCCGCGTAGGTCGTACCCGGGCTATCGTGCCAGGAAACCCACCCGCTCATAGACCTGTGCCAGGGTGTTGCCCGCGATCTCGCGCGCCCGTTCCGCGCCCGCGGCCAGGATGCGGTCGAGTTCGGCCTGGTCGGAGAGGTATTCGTCGACCTGGGCGCGCAGCGGGGTGACGAAATCGACCAGCGCGTCGGCCACGTCGGCCTTCAGGTCGCCGTATCCCTTGCCCGCGTAGTCCTTTTCGAGGGTGACGATCGGGGTGTTGGTCAGCGCGCCGAGGATGACCAGCAGGTTGCTCACGCCCGGCTTGGCATCCGGGTCGTAGCGGATCTCGCGCTCGGTGTCGGTGACCGCCGAGCGGATCTTCTTGGCGCTGACCTTCGGGTCGTCGAGCAGGTTGATCAGGCCCGCGTCCGTGGCCGCCGACTTGCTCATCTTCGAGGTCGGGTCCTGCAGGTCGTAGATCTTGGCGGTGCCACGGACGATGTGCGCCTCGGGCACGACGAAGGTCTTCTTGAAGCGGGTGTTGAAGCGCTGGGCCAGATTGCGGGTCAGCTCGAGGTGCTGACGCTGGTCCTCGCCGACCGGCACCTGGTGTGCGCGGTAGAGCAGGATGTCGGCGGCCATCAGCACCGGGTAGGTGAACAGGCCGACGGTGGCGTTCTCCGCGCCCTGCTTGGCGGACTTGTCCTTGAACTGGGTCATCCGGCTCGCCTCGCCGAAGCCGGTGATGCACGACAGCACCCAGGCCAGCTCGGCGTGCTCGGGCACCTGGCTCTGCACGAACAGCGTGGAGCGCTTGGGGTCGATGCCGATGGCCAGCAGCTGGGCCGCGGCCGACCTGGTCCGCGCCCGCAGCTGCTTGGGGTCCTGGCTGACGGTGATGGCGTGCAGATCGGGGATGAAGTACAGCGCGTCGTAGTCGTCCTGCATCCCTACCCAGTACTGCAGCGCCCCCAGGTAGTTACCGAGGTGGAAGGAGGCACTGGTCGGCTGGATCCCGGACAGCACACGCTGCTTGCGCTCCGCCGGGGCTGATACAGGACTGGACATACCCCCGATCTTCCCATGCCGCTCAAGCGGAATGTCGCTCCGCCCACCTGCGCGGATCCACGCCGGGCATGCTGGACTGACCCTTGCGCTGCAACCCGGCCTCACGCCTGGCCGCGTTCTGGTACAGCGGCGCGCTCGGACCGCGCAGGGCTCTCTTCAGCGGCCGCACCACGGGGATCGGGCTGCGGTGCGCCGCCCGCACGCCGCGCGCGATGAGCTCGAACTGCCGCTGCTCGCGCTGCCCCCACTCCAGCCCGTACATGGCGCGGATCTCCGGCGGCAGGCTTCCCTGCACCAGCCGGTAGTAGCCGATGCTGACCTGCTGAGCGGGCGCGGGCAGCGGGTAGGGGATGCGCTTGCCCATCAGGTAGGAGCCGACCAGTTCGGCCTCCTCGGTCAGGTGCGGCTCGGCCGAGGCGATGTAGTCGTCGAAGCGCTTGCGGAAGCCGGCGTAGCTGTCGGGGGCGGCCGAGCGCGGCATGCCGAACAGCTCGCCCCAGGTGACGTAGTCCTGGTAGAGGCCCTCCCGTTCGCCGTCGGTGAGCTCGCGGACCAGGATGTCGTGCATGACCTCGGCGGAGTCCATGGTGAAGGCCATCGTCCAGAACATCAGTTCCGGGTCGAGCGCCGAGTAGTGGGTGCCGGCCGGGTTGGCCGGGCCCGCGTCCTCGGGCAGCTGTCCCTTGACCTCGACGTGACGCTTGCCGGTGTAGGCCAGGGCGCGGTCGGCCTCGGCCTTGCTGCCGAGGAAGACCGCTTCGAAGAGCCTGCCGGTGATGGCCAGGCGGGTGTATGGCGTGGTCCGGTGGTGGGTGTTCTCCGCCGTGCCCACGTACAGCAGCGGGTGCACCGCGCCGACGACCAGCGCGCGCAGACCGTAGGTGATGCCGACCGCGCGCTTGCGCATCACGCGCCGGATCATCGAGTCGTCGGTGAAATAGCCGGGTTCCGGCGAGCTCGGCTTGTCCGACCACAGGCGGTCGGTCAGCGGCGCGTTGGACATGGGAAGCCTCCTCGTCGAGTCATCTGGAAACAGAATCCACCAGATGCGAGATTCTGGCAATACCTCCTGCCAAAACAGCCGTACGCAGGCGCCCCGACGCGGCCACGACTGCCCGCGGCCGAAACGTGCCAGAATCGGACGGGTGACTGCGCAGCGGACCTACGGCGGCGTCTCCGCCGAGGAGCGCAGGGCTCAGCGGCGCACCGCGCTGCTGGACGCCGCGCTCGACATCATCGGCACCGAGGGCCTCGGGAAACTCACCGTCTCCGGCCTCTGCGGCCGGGCCGGGCTCAACGAGCGCTACTACTACGAGAGCTTCGACAGCCGCGAGGCCGTGCTGTCGGCCCTGTTCGACCGCATCGCCGAGGAACTGGCCACGGCCATCCTCGAGGCCTTGCGCGACACCTCCGACGAGACGACGCGCGGCAAGGCGCACGCCGCCATCGCCGCAGGCATCCACGTGCTCACCGACGACCCGCGCAAGGCGCACGTGGCCCTGGTCGCGGGCATGGCCACCCCGGAACTACGCGCGCGCGGCAACCAGACCATCCGCGCCTTCGCCCGCATGGTGGCCGCCCAGGGCGTCGGCTTCTACGGCATCACCGACCCGCTGCCGGACGCGGTGATCGACTTCCGCGCCACCTACCTGGTCGGCGGGCTGGTGCACACGCTGACCTCCTGGCTCCAGGGCGAGATCGCGCTCAGCCAGGACGAACTGGTCGAGCACACCACCGACGTGTTCGTCCTGCTCGGCGAAGATCTCGCCGGCCGCCTGCGCTGACGGCGCGCAGTGCGAATTCGGCGACGGCGGCGCGACCCGGCTCGGTCGGGGGACGCCGGTCCGCGCCGGCCGGGCGGCGCTCAGTCGAGGGCGAGTTCGACGGTCCCCTCGGCCGGGTCGTCCTGGAGCACCACCAGGAACGCGACCTCGCGATGCCGCCAGCGTTCGGCGGCGTCGCGCACCGCCTCGGCGAACCACTCCCGCTCCTCGAGCTGGTCGGCCAGCAGCTCGGCGGCATCGCGCACCACGGCCACATAACCGGCCGCCTCGCCGACGAAGTCGTCCAGGTCGCGCAGGCATTCGTCGAAGGCGTTCTTGTTCCCGCCGAAGTAGTAGGGGAACTGGAAGGCCGCGGCCCATTCGTCGAACAGCCCGGCCACGGTGCGCATCCGGTCGCCACGCAGTTCGCGCACGACGAAACCGGCGGGCGCGCGGTAGCGCACCTCGGACAGCTCCGGCGCGCTCACCGGCAGGGCGCCGAGCACCGGTCGCGCGCCGGAGCGCGCGCCGTCCGGGCGGGTGAGAAATCGCGAGAGCGGAAGGGGCATCAGCGCATCCTCGTGAAGGTCTCGTAGTGGTCGCCGGTGTACCAGGCCGATCCGTCGCTGCCGGTGACGATGCGCTCGGCGTCGCGGGATCGATTGCGCTGCTTGGGATTGACGTCCCACTCCTGATAGGTGATCGGCCTGCCGGAGCTGTCGGTGAGCGGAAGATCCTTGTCGCGGTTCATGAATCGCTCGCCGCCCTTGGTGCCCGGCGCGTTCGCCGAGTCCGGCCAGCGACCCGCGTCGATCTCGGCCAGGGTGGCGTAGGCGCGATCGGGCACGCCCGGCGCCCGCGACTCGGCGGTGACCGGGTTCCCCGGATCGGGTTTCGGCGCGGTCGTGCCGGTGCCGGAGACGAACGCGCTCGCGGTGGCGGTCGTGGTGGTCTTCGCGGCGTCCGAGGCGGTGTCGTCCGCGCCCCGGGTGGTGAGCAGCGACAGCAGCAGGATCAGCGCCAACGCGCCCACCCCGGCGACTGTCTTGAGGGCCTTCGGATTCATGCTGCGCTGGTCCTTCTCTCGGCGAACTCGTCGGCGTCCCCGCGAGCGCTCACGGGTGCTGCCGCGTCATCGGTACTGCACGGTGACCGGCGCGTGGTCGGACCAGCGCTGATCGTAGGACGGCGCCCGCTCCACCACCGCCTGCTTGGCTCGGCCCGCGACCTCGCCGCGCGCGAGGTGGTAGTCGATCCGCCACCCCGAGTCGTTGTCGAAGGCGCGGCCGCGATAGGACCACCAGCTGTACGGGCCCGCCACGCCGGGATGCAGAGCGCGCACCACGTCGACGTATCCGGCCGCGAGCAGCTCGTCGATCCAGGCGCGCTCCTCGGGCAGAAAGCCCGCGGACCTGCGATTGGCCTTCCAGTTCTTCAGATCCAGCTCGGTGTGGGCGATGTTCCAGTCGCCGACCACCACGATTTCGCCGGTCCCGGCTTTCAGGTAGGCGCCGAATTCGGCCAGGAATCGGTACTTCTCGTCCTGGCGCGGGGTGTTCTCCTCGCCGGAGGGCACATAGACACTGCCGATGGTCAGCTCGTCGAAGACGGCTTCCACATAACGGCCCGTCCGGTCGAACTCGGCGCTGCCGAACCCGATCCGCACCGCGTCGGGGGCGCGCCGGGACAGGATGGCCACCCCCGCCCTGCCCTTGGCGCCCGGCTCGGCGCTGGTCAGGATCCAGCCGTCGGGGGGGGGGGGGGGGCCCCCCCCCCCCGGGGGGGGGGGGGGGGGGGGGGGGGGGGGGGGGGGGGGGGGGGGGGGGGTGGGGGGTGGGGGGGGGGCGCGCCCGCCCCCCCCCCCGGGGGGGGCGGGGGGGGGGGGGG
>NZ_JARWRU010001232.1 GCF_029867845.1 Nocardia farcinica
GAGCGGACCAGCCGCGCGCGTGGCGACGAGCAGACCGACCTGGCGCTGCTCACCGACGGCCTGCGCGCCGAACGCGAGCAGGGCATCACCATCGATGTGGCGCACCGCTATTTCGCCACGCCCGCACGGACGTTCATCATCGCCGACACACCGGGCCACATCCAGTACACCCGCAACATGGTCACCGGCGCCTCCACCGCCGACGTGGCGCTGATCCTGGTGGACGCCCGCACGGGAGTGATCGAGCAGACCCGCCGCCACGCCTTCCTGGCGAGCCTGCTCGGCGTCTCACACCTTGTGCTGTGCGTGAACAAGATGGATCTGGTGGACTGGTCCGGCGAGCGTTTCGCCGAGATCCGCGAGGAGTTCACCGGTTTCGCCGCCAAGCTCGACGTGCGCGATCTGGCCTTCATCCCGATCTCGGCGCTGCTCGGCGACAATGTCGTGCACCGAGGCGCGAACATGCCCTGGTACGAGGGCACACCGCTGTTGCACCACCTCGAGCAGGTGCACATCGCCTCCGACCGCAATCTGATCGACGCGCGCTTGCCCGTGCAGTACGTGACCCGCAGCCATGCCAAGGATTTCCGTGGGTATGCCGGCACCGTCGCCGGCGGGGTGTTCAAGCCAGGCGACGAGGTGCTGGTGCTGCCGTCGGGACTGTCGACCACGGTGGCCGCCATCTGGGGGCCCGGCGGCAAACCGGTCGCCCAGGCGTTCCCGCCCCAGGCGGTGACCCTGCAACTGGCCGACCATCTCGACATCTCGCGCGGCGACCTGATCTGCCGGCCCGCCAACCGTCCGCAGGCGGGCCGCGATCTGGACGCCATGGTCTGCTGGTTCGCCGAGGACGCCCGCCTCACCCCCGGCAGCCGCTACCTGCTCCAGCACACCACCCGCACCGTGCCCGCCGAGATCCGCGGCCTCGACTACCGCCTGGACGTCAACACCCTGCACCGGGACGAGAGCGCGGAGTCGTTGTCGCTCAACGAGATCGGCCGAGTCCGCGTGCACACCCGCAAGCCGCTGTTCTTCGACCCCTACCGGCGGCTGCGCGCCACCGGCAGCTTCCTGCTGATCGAGGAGAGCACCGGCGCGACCGTGGGCGCGGGCATGATCACCGGCCCCTCCCTGCCCGACACCCAGGTGGTCTGGCACGCCACCGCCGTCGGCCGCGGAGAGCGGGCCACCCGGGGGGCGACGGTCTGGCTCACCGGGCTGTCCGGGTCGGGGAAATCGACCGTGGCCGTGGAACTGGAGCGCCGCCTCGTCGCCGAGGGCCGCCCGGCCTACCTGCTCGACGGCGACAACCTGCGCCACGGCCTGAACGCCGATCTCGGCTTCTCCGCCGCCGACCGGGCCGAGAACGTCCGCCGGGTCGGCGAGGTCGCGCGGCTGTTCGCCGACGCGGGCGTGGTCGCGGTGGTCTCGCTCATCAGCCCCTATCGCGCCGACCGCGAACGAGCAAGGGCCGTGCACGAGGCCGCGGGCCTGCCCTTCCTCGAGGTCTTCGTCGACACCCCGCTCGAGATCTGCGAGGCGCGCGACCCGAAGGGAATGTACGCCAAGGCCCGTGCGGGCGAGATCCGCGGCTTCACCGGGGTGGACGATCCCTACGAGGCGCCCGAGCAGCCCGCGCTCGTGCTCCGACCACAGGACGGCGATCCCGCGGCCATGGCCAGAACCATCCTCGGGTTGCTCGACGAGATCGGCTGATCCAGCCGTATCGCGCCGGCCGGCGCGTGCCGAACCGGCTGTCCCACCCCGAACTATGCTGGCCGCGATGATCATCGAAAACATCGACATCCCCACCCCCGACGGGGTCTGCGACGCCCTCGTCGCCTTCCCCGGCACCGGCCCGCACCCCGGGGTGCTGCTGTACACCGACATCTTCGGCATCCGGCCGGTGATCGAGGATCTCGCCCGCGAGCTGGCCGGCCACGGCTACGTCGTGCTCGTGCCCAATGTGTTCTACCGGCACGGCCGCACGCCGGTGGCCGAGGTGCCCGAGTTCATCGGCGCGGACGCCCGCGACACGGTCGTCGCCCGGCTGCGGCCCCTGCTCACCGCGCACACCCCCGAGTTCGCCCTGCGCGACGCCGAGGCATATCTCGGTGTGCTCGCCGACCGCCCCGAGGTGGCCGACGGCCCCATCGGCGCGGTCGGTTACTGCATGGGCGCGGTGCTTGCCATGCGCACCGCCGCCGCCCACCCCGACCGGGTGGCCGCGGTCGGTGGCTTCCACCCCGGCCGCCTCTACACCGGCACCCCCGACAGCCCGCACCTGCGGTTCGGCTCGCTCACCGCGCGCGTGCACCTGGGCCTCGCCGA
>NZ_JARWRU010001233.1 GCF_029867845.1 Nocardia farcinica
CCGTAGCGGCGCGCGGCAGGACGGTGGCGGCGACGGCCGGGCTCCGATCACCCAGCGGCGAACCGTATCTGCGTTTCGACGAGACGCTGAGCGGACTGGTCGGCCCGGTCGGCGGCGTGGCGGACATCCCCTGCGACGCCCGCCTGACCCTGTCGGCCGCCGACAGCGCGCAGGCCTTCACCGCCCGCATCCTCGACGTCTCCGGCACGGTGAGCTGTCCCGCCCTGCACGACGAACCGCTCACCGTGAGCGGCACCGCCGCCGTTCGCCCGCACGACGGTCTGCCGCCGCGCGGCGAATCCCGCCACCCGCTCATGCGCTACGACCTCACCCTGCGCGCCCCCGACGGCCGCACCTGGTGGCTGACCGGTCACAAGTTCGCCGCCGCGCGCCGCCGGTTCGTCCGGCAGCTGGGCACCCAGCTCGTCGAGATCGGCGCCGAGGGCGCACCCGCGGCCTGGTCGGGGGAGATCGCGGTGCCGATGCACACCTACCTGTCCGACCAGATCGACGGCATCCGAGTCGACCCGCACCTGCCGGAGCGTCAGCAGCGACTGGCGAAACTGTTGTGGCTGAGCTGGTTCGGCGGGCAACTGGGCGTCGGCGTGCTGGAACCGATGCTGCGCGTCGGTGTCGACCTGCTCGACCTGCGCCGGGCCCTGCGAGAGGAAGGCCGCCGATGAACCGCCTGCCCGCCCACGACACCCGGCGCGCCGACGCCGAGATCCGGTTCCGCACCGCCGACGGCATCGATCTGCTGTTGCGTCGGTCGGGACCGGACGAGGCGCCCGCCGTGCTCTTCGTCCACGGCCACGGCGTCAGCTCGCGCATGTTCGACCTGCCCGAGATCCGCAATGTCACCGATGTGCTCGCCGACGCGGGGTACGAATCGTGGCTGCTGGACTGGCGCGGCAGCAGCAGGTTGCCCTACAACGAATCCGGCCCCCGTTACACCCTCGACGAGGTCGCGCTCTACGACCTGCCCGCCGCCGTCGCACAGGTGCGGCAGCGGATCGGGGACCGGCCGCTGTTCCTGGTCGCGCACTGCGTCGGCGCGCTGGCGGCGGCCTCGGCGCTCACCGCCGGTCTGCTGCCCGGACTGGCCGGAGTGGTCGCCCAGGGTGTGTTCCTGACGCCGAAGGTGAGCGGCTCCTCCAGGGTTCGGGTGCTGCTCGGCAGCGAATTGATCGGCGGCCGCGTCACGCACCTGGACTCCGACTTCCGCAAGGTCGGCCTGTGGTCGAAACGCACGCTGCTGTACGCGGCGCTGTCCCGCAGAGGCGAATGCCCCGACCCCATCTGCCGCATGGTGCAGCACGGCTGGGGCATGGGCGCGAAACTGTTCGAGCACGACCACCTCGACCCCCGCACCCACGACCGGCTGGCCGAGCTGTTCGGCGCCATCCCGTTGTCGCTGCTGCCGCACCTGCGCCGCATGGAACTGGCCCGTGCCGTGGTCAGGTACCACCTCGACGACGAACGCTTCGCCGCCCTGCCGGAGAACGCCGTGGACAGCGCGGGCCGCATCGACTGCCCGGTGCTGCTGCTGTCCGGCAGCCGCAACGAGGCATGGCCGGGGGCGAACAAGCTCTGCCACCAGGTCCTCGCCGACCGCGAACCCGCCCTCGACGTGCGCTATGTCGAGATCCCCTGCTACGGCCATCTCGACACTTTCATCGGCCGCGGGGCCGCCCTCGACGTCTTCGGCCACATCGCCGACTTCCTGGACGAACAGTGCGGGCGCTGAACCGGCGCCCGTCCCGGTCAGGCGGGCACGCGCGGCGGCAGTCCCGCGGCCGCGTACACGGCGTCGACCACGGACATGGTGGCCACCGAATCGTCCGGCCCGGTCGGCACCGGCGCGCCACGCAGCACGGCGTCGGTGAAGGCGTCGAGCTGGAAGTCGTAGGAGGTGCGGCGGGTGAACCGCCGCCGGAACCGGCGCGTGTCCGTGCGCACCGAGAGCAGGTGCCCCTGGTGCGGCAGCAGCGGATTCACGATCCGCATCCTGCCCTTCGCCCCGACGACGGTGACGGCCACCCGCAGCAGATCCACCGACCACATCGAACAGCGGACGCGTCCGGTGTGACCCGACGGGAAACGCAGATCGGCGAGCATGGCCCGATCTACCTTCGGATCGCGCAACTTGGCCCGCGCCGACACCACCTCGGGCTCCTCGCCGCCGAAGACCCGCGCCATGTGCACCGCGTAGCAGCCCGCGTCCATGAGCGCGCCCCCGGCGAGCCCGTAGTCGTAGCGGATGTCGGAGAAGCGCGGCAGCGGGAAACAGATCGAGGCCTCCACGTGCC
>NZ_JARWRU010001234.1 GCF_029867845.1 Nocardia farcinica
CCCCCCCCCCGGGGGGGGGGGGGGGGGGGCCCCCGGCCCCCCCCCCCCCCCCCGGGCCAGCAGCGAGTCGGGCGCGTGGGCGGCGGTGATCGGCGCGACCGCGGCCAGCCCGGCCAGCTGCCAGGCCGAGTAGCCGCGCACCCCGGCGTAGCGGGCCTTGCCCGCGCGCACGGCGTGGGCGAGGGTGTCGGTGATCTCCTCGATGGGGGTGCGCGCGTCCCAGGCGGCGACCTGCCAGATGTCGAGGTGGTCGGTGCCCAGTTCGCGCAGCGTGTGGTCGAGCTGGCGCAGCAGTTCGCGTCGCGAGGTGTCGATCCAGGTGCGCGGCAGCGCGGGCAGGTCGCCGGTGGGCGCGGCGGTGGAGGGGTGCACGCCCGCGCATCCGGCGAGCACCAGTTCCTCGCGGGGCACGACATCGCCGAGCAGGTCGGCGAGGATGGCCTGGGCGGCGCCGCCGGTGTAGGCGGGGGAGGTGTCGACCAGGGTGCCGCCCGCGTCGACGAACGCCGACAGCTGTCCGGCGGCGTCGTCGGCGTCGGTGTGCGACCCCCATGTGTGCGTGGCCAGCCCTATGCGCGACACCCGCAGCCCGCTGCGTCCCACCGTGCGCGCTTCCATCACCGCATCCCCGTCTTCGTCACCCGGCAAGCCTAAGGTGTGCCAGGCCCGGTCGAGCTCACCCGCGCCCGCGTCTGCATGTACTGTCGCTGCGTGATCGCGCCGGTCCCGACGGCGGCGGTCGGCGCCGTGGAACCAATTGCCCAGCGGTGTAACGAGTTTTCGGGCAGCTTGCGAGCAGGAACGTTGGAGGTTGTGTGGTCGAGTCGATGACCTGGGTGCAGGCGCTGGTGCTGGGGCTGGTCCAGGGGTTGACCGAATTCCTGCCGATCTCCTCCTCGGCGCACCTGCGCATCGTGTCCTCGGTGTTCTTCGGCGAGGACGCCGGCGCCTCCTTCACCGCCGTCACCCAGCTGGGCACCGAGGCCGCGGTGTTGGTGTTCTTCGCCAAGGACATCTGGCGGATCGCGGTGGCCTGGTGCACCACCATGTGGGCCAAGGCCAAGGCCGCGACCGGCCCGAAGATCCCCGTGCACGACCAGCCGACCACCCGGCTGCCGGTGATGACCGCCGACAACCGCCGCCACTTCGAGCTGGAGGCGCAACGCGAGCTGGACTACCGCGTCGGCTGGTATGTGATCATCGCGACCATCCCGATCGGTGTGCTTGGTCTGCTGTTCAAGGACGAGATCCGCACCGGCGCCCGCAATCTGTGGCTGGTGTCGTTCATGCTGATCGCGTTCGCGCTGGTCATCGCCGCCGCCGAGCATTACGGCAAGCAGCTGCGCCCGATCGAGAAGCTGACCACCCGTGACGGGTTGATCATGGGTTTCGCCCAGTGCCTGGCGCTGATCCCCGGTGTGTCCCGCTCCGGCGCGACCTCCTCGGCTGGTCTGTTCCTCGGGCTGGAGCGCGCGGCGGCGGTGCGGTTCTCGTTCCTGCTCGCCATTCCCGCGGTCACCGCCTCCGGGCTGTTCTCGCTGCCGGACGCGTTCGAACCGGCCGGTGAGGGCCTCGACGCGTCGGGCCCGCAGCTGCTGGTGGCGACGCTGGTGTCGTTCGTCGTCGGCTACGCGTCGGTGGCGTGGCTGCTGAAGTTCGTGTCCAAGCATTCGCTGAACTGGTTCGTCGGCTACCGCATCGTGCTGGGACTGGTCATCATGGGCCTGCTGGCCGGTGGGGTGATCTCGGCGACATGACCGGTCGTCCCGCCGCGTGCGGTCCCGTTAGGCTGGCCGCATGACGGTGATCCTGTTGCGCCACGGCGTGTCCACGTCCAACACCGCGCGCACCCTCGCCGGCCGCAGCGAAGGGGTGGATCTCACCGAGCACGGCGACGAGCAGGCGCGGGCGGTGGCCGAACGCCTGGGCGGGCTGCCGATCCGCCACATCGTGCACTCGCCGCTGCTGCGCTGCCGCCGCACGGTGGCGCCGCTGGCGGACAAGCTCGGGCTGGAGCCGCGTGCCGACGAACGCATCATCGAGGTCGACTACGGCGACTGGACCGGCAAGGTGATCGCCGAGCTGTTGAAGGAGCCGCTGTGGGGTGTGGTGCAACGGCACGCCTCCGGCGCGGTGTTCCCCGGCGGGGAGGGCCTGGCCCAGGTACAGCAGCGGGCGGTGGCCGCGATCCGCGAACACGACCGGTTCTTCGCCGAACGGCACGGCCACGACGTGCTGTGGGTGGCCTGCACGCACGGTGATGTCATCAAATCGGTGCTGGCGGACGCGCTGGGCATCCACCTGGACGGCTTCCAGCGCATCGTGGTGGAGCCGGCGTCGGTCAGCGTGATCCGCTACACCCCGCACGCGCCGTTCGTGTGGCGGATGAACGACACCGGCGCCGATCTGTCGGCGCTGGCCGCGATCCGCGAGCCCCGCGGCGAGCAGGCGCACGGCGGGTCGGCCGCGACCGCCGATGGGCCGGTTCCCGGTGGCGAGGTGGGCGGCCTGGCGGGGGCGGATAATGGGACTGCGCAACGGTAGCGACCGTTTGCGGTGGGTAGTCGAGTGAGACATCGATCTGGAGGAGGTGCTGATGGCACGGGCGATTCACGTTTTCCGCACTCCGGATCGGTTCGTCGCCGGGACCGTGGGTGAGCCTGGTGATCGCGCGTTCTACCTCCAAGCCGTCGAAGCGCCGCGCGTGGTGAGCGTGCTGCTGGAGAAGCAGCAGGTCAAGGTGCTGGCCGATCGGATGGGGTTGTTGCTGGACGAGGTGGCGCGCCGTTTCGGGGCGGAGGTGCCGCCGGAGGCCGAGGACGTCAGCGACACCGATCCGCTGGTGACCCCGATCGACGCCGAGTTCCGGGTCGGCACGATGGGTTTGGGCTGGGACGCCGACGCCGGCGCGGTGGTGGTGGAGTTGCTGGCCATCACCGAGACCGAGGTCGACGAGTCGGTGGTGCTCGACGACACCGAGGAGGGCCCGGACGCGGTGCGGGTGTTCCTGACCCCCGAGCAGGCGCGGGAGTTCACGCTGCGGTCGACGAAGGTGATCGCCGCGGGCCGTCCGCCGTGCCCGCTGTGCGGGGAACCGCTCTCGGCGCGCGGACACATGTGCGTACGCACCAACGGCTACAAGCGCGGAGAGATCTTCGGCGCCGCCGACGACGAGGAGTGAGCGGTGGGTGAGCCCGACCGGTTGCGCACCGGCGAACTCGGCGTGATCGGACGGATCAGCACAGCGAGCAACGTGACCCTCGTCTGCGAGATCGCACCCCCCGACCCCGACGACGCGTCGGCGCCGCTGCGGGTGGTGTACAAGCCGGTGCGGGGGGAGCGTCCGCTGTGGGATTTCCCCGACGGCACCCTCGCCGGCCGGGAGGTCGCCTCCTATCTGGTCTCCGAGGCGATCGGCTGGGGAGTGATCCCGGAGACGATCCTGCGGGACGGCCCCTACGGGCCGGGCATGGTGCAGCGCTGGGTGGAGTCCGCCGATCACCACACCGATGTGCAGCCGGGGCACGCCCCGCGCCTGGATCTGGTGGACCTGTGCCCTCCCGCCGTGGTGCCGGACGGGTTCTGCGAGGTGCTGCGGGCGCTGGATCACTCCGGTGCGGAGGTGGCGCTCATCCACGCCGACGATCCGCGCCTGCACCGGGTGGCGGTGCTCGATGTGATCCTCAACAACGCCGACCGCAAGGGCGGGCACACCCTCGAGGGTGTCGACGGGCAGGTCTACGGTGTCGATCACGGCATCTGCCTGCATTCCGAGCACAAGTTGCGCACGGTCCTGTGGGGGTGGGCGGGCGCCACGATCGACGAGCCGCTGCTCGACGACATCCGCCGGTTCGCCGAGCAGTTGTCGGGGTCGCTGGCCGACCGGCTGGCCGCCCACATCACCGACGAGGAGATCGACGCCCTCGCCGAACGAACCAAGCAATTGCTCGACAACCCGGTGATGCCGTACCCGAACCACGCCCGTCCGATCCCCTGGCCCGCCTTCTGAGCCCGTCGACCGGGACAGGGCGGCGTGTCGGGCGCGGCGCGCGGAATCTTCTGTTCCGCGGGATCGCAATCGTTGACCGTCGCCGACGGTTTGCGGGTCACGGCAGGTAGCGGGCCTCGCCCGCGACCCCCACGACGGCGGCTGTGCCGGGGTGTGCGGCGGCACAGCTGTCACGACATCTACTCTCGACACATGCAGTCCTGGTCCGACACCGCCCTGCCGACCGTTCCCGGAGCAGGGCCGCCGTTGCGGTTGTACGACACCGCCGATCGTCAGGTGCGTCCGCTGGCTCCCGCCGCCACGGCCACGATGTACGTCTGCGGCATCACGCCCTACGACGCGACCCATCTCGGTCACGCCGCCACCTACCTGACCTTCGACATCGTCAACCGGGTGCTGCGCGACAACGGCCACGACGTGCACTACGTGCAGAACATCACCGACGTCGACGATCCGCTGTTCGAGCGCGCCCAGCGCGACGGGCTGGACTGGCGCGAACTGGGAAGCCGTGAGATCGAGCTGTTCCGCACCGACATGGCCGCCCTGCGGGTGCTGCCGCCGCGCGACTACGTGGGCGCGATCGAATCCATCGACGAGGTCGTCGAATTCGTGCAGAAGCTGCTCGCCAACGGCGCCGCCTACACCGTCGACGACCCCGACTACCCCGACATCTACTTCCGCGCCGACGCCACCGAACAGTTCGGCTACGAGTCCGGCTACGACCACGAGACCATGCTGCGGCTGTTCGCCGAACGCGGCGGCGACCCCGACCGGCCAGGCAAGCGCGACCCGCTCGACGCGCTGCTGTGGCGAGCGGCCCGCCCGGGCGAACCGTCCTGGCCCGCCCCGTTCGGCCCCGGCCGCCCCGGCTGGCACATCGAGTGTTCGGCGATCGCGTTGAACCGGCTTGGCCCGCAGCTCGACATCCAGGGCGGCGGCAGCGATCTGATCTACCCGCACCACGAGTACTCCGCCGCGCACGCCGAATCCGTGGTCGCCGGGCGCCGTTTCGCCCGCCACTACGTGCACGTCGGCATGATCGGCCTCGACGGCGAGAAGATGTCGAAGTCGCGCGGCAATCTGGTGCTGGTCTCCGCACTGCGCGCCGCGGGCGTCGACCCGTCCGCGATCCGCCTCGGCCTGTTCGCCGGGCACTACCGCCAGGACCGCATGTGGACCGAGGAGATCCTCGAGCAGGCCCTGCATCGGCTGGCCCGCTGGCGCCGGGCCGCGGCCCTCGACTCCGGGCCGTCGGCGGAGTCCACCATCGCGCGGCTGCGCCAGCATCTGGCCGACGATCTGGACACCCCGAAGGCGCTGGCCGCGGTCGACAACTGGGCGCACGAGGCCACCGAATACGGCGGCTCCGACCGGGACGCGCCTGCCGCGCTGGCCGCCGCGGTGGACGCGCTGCTCGGTGTGGTGTTGTGAGTCGTGGGGCGTGGTGTGGTGAGTCACGGCTTGCTCGTGGCGGGCGGGGCGTGATGTGGTGCTGACGTGTGCGGCATCGATCCTCGTCGACTGATCGGACGCGTGGCGGCGCTCGGTTCCGGCCTGGTGGCCGCGCTGCCCCCGTTGTCCCGGGTGCAGGCCGGGTCGCCGCGCTGTGTGGCCGCCCGCACCCGCTTCTTCGGCGCCGACGCCGTCGACCGGACGACCGGCGCGGTCCGCGCCGACCGGGTGGTGCTGTCGTGGGTCGGCTGCACCACCTACGCGGTGGCCATCGGCGGCGCGGTGCTGCTGCTGGACGCATGGGTGCCGCGCCTGACCAGTTCCGGCTACGTGCCCGCGACCGCGCAGGATCTGGCCGACCTGCGCCCCGAGGCGATCTTCATCGGCCACGGCCACTTCGACCACGCCGCCGACGCGGGCCCGATCGCCGCGGCCACCGGCGCCACCGTCTACGGCACCGCCGAGCACTGTGCCGCCATCCGCGCCCAGGTCCCGCACGCCGCCTTCCCCACGGTGGGTCTCGGCGACGCGAGCACCCCGCCGGGGCAGCGGGAGGACCGCACGGTGGGCCCGGTGCGGTTGACGGTGGTGCGGCACCTGCATTCGGCCCGCACTCCCACCGATCCGGCCACCGCCTCCCCCCGGATCTTCCCCCGCCCGGAGCCGGGTCCGATCCTGCGGCACCCGCCGTCGTGGCCGGATCTGCGCCGCACCGTGCCGCGGTTGCGGGACGCCGAGGGCGGGGTGCTGCTCTACCAGTTCCGGGTGCCCGGTTTCGCCCTGACCTGGCACGACTCCTCGGGCCCGCTGCTCGAACGCGCCCCGTGGGTGCTCGATGCGCTGGCCGGGCTGCCGCCCACCGATGTGCACATCGGCGCGGTGCAGGGCTACAACCAGATCAGCAACGGCCTGCGTGATCCGCGCACCTACATCGAGGCGCTGTCGCCGACGGTGTTCGTGCCCACCCACCACGACAACTGGCTGCCCGGCCTGACCGCCTCCTCGGCCGCCTACGATCCGCCGCTGGCCGCCGAACTCGACCGCATCGGCGCACCGCTGCGGCCGCGGCTGCTGGCCCTGCACGACCCGCGGGACTACGTGGCCCCGCACCGGCTGACATTCACTGTCTGACCGCGCGATCCTGCCCCGCGCGATCCTGCCTCGCGCACCGGTGGTCCCGGCCGCCGGTTCCTACGATGGAGGCCATGACCGAGCGCAAGCCCGTCGAGCACACCTTCGAGTCCTGGGTCGACAAGCAGATCCGGGAGGCGACCGAGCGCGGAGAGTTCGAGAATCTGGCCGGCGCGGGCAAACCGATCCCGGGGGCGGGCGCCCCGGTGGACGAGAACTGGTGGATCCGCGGCTATCTGCGTCGGCAGGGCGTGCCCGCCGACGGGCTGCTGCCGGATTCGCTGGTGCTGCGCCGTGATCGCCAGCGGCTGGCGGAGACGGTGGCAGGCGACTGTGACAGCGAGGCCGAGGTTCGCGCGGAGGTGGCGGCGTTGAACCGGCGGATCGCGGAGTATCTGCGCACCCCGACGCCGCCGTATGTGCCGATCGCGCCCGCCGACGCCGACCGGGTGGTCGCGGCGTGGCGACAGCGCCGGGACGCGGAGCCCAGGGCGCGGGCCACCGCTCACGAGGCCACCGCTCACGACGGCACGGCCGCGAAGCCCGGCGCCGCCGCCGGGAGGCCCGCGGCGGTCGCGGTCACCGGCCGCGCCGCGGCGGCGGCCGGGCCAGGGTGGTGGCGGGCGCTGCGACGGTGGTTCACACGGCGGTGAGCCGCACCAGCGGGTATTCGCGTGCGGACTTGCGCTGGTATCTGCCGATGCGGGGTTGCTCTTCGATGATCCGGTTCCAGGCCTGAGCGCGTTGTTCGCCGTGCAGGCGTTGCGGGCGGACGGGCCGGGGTGCGCAGCCGCTGAATTCGACGGCGGCCTGCTCGGGGTTGGCCATGAGGTTGGCGTACCAGTCGGGGTGGCGGTCGCCGCCGCCGGAGGCGACGACCAGCCAGGTGTCGTCGCTCTCGGCGAAGCAGGCCAGGGGTGATTCGCGGTGGGCGCCGGTGCGGCGGCCGGTGGTGTGCAGGATGAAGGTCTGCATGCCCATCATGTGGCCGCCTTTGCGGCGGATCCGGCTGACGGTGCGGGCGTTCATGGTGCGCTGGAACCACAGTGAGAGCTGCCGCAGCGGCCCGTCCGCGCGTCGGGTGTCGGGTTGTCCGGTCATGTTCGGCCACCTCCGGTGTGTCTCGTGGTCGATCTCGGGTGGGGCGGTGGCGCCCTGCGCTGTTCACGCTAGGGGTGGGGGGCGGTGGGTGGCTTCTCGATTCCTGATCGTTTTCCCGGCGCCGCGAGTGGTGTGGTGTCCGCGACCGATTCCGGCCGCGTGACCCGCGGATGCGGGAGTATGCTGCGCTTCGTGGCGAATCTGCGGATCAGTGAGGTGGCCGGGCTCGTCGGTGTCAGCGATGACACCGTGCGCCGCTGGATCGATCAGGGGCGGCTGCCGGCGATCCAGCTCGACAACGGCCGCAAGGGAGTCGACGGGCGCGCGCTGGCGCAGTTCCTGCGTGCGAACGCCGACGCGCCCGCGGTGGGCGCGACGGTGGCGGCCTCGGCGCGCAACCGGATGCGCGGCATCGTGACCCGGGTGGTCAAGGACACCGTGATGGCGCAGGTGGAGATGCAGGCCGGGCCGTTCCGGCTGGTGTCGCTGGTGAGCCGCGAGTCGGTCGACGAGCTCGGTCTCGAGGTGGGCAGCGTGGCGGTGGCGTCGGTGAAATCGACCCATGTGGTGGTGGAGATCCCCGAATGACCGGGCGCACGGGCAGTCGCTCCCGGCGGGGCCCGACTCTGCTGCTGGCGGCCGCGCTGGCGTGCGCGGCCGGCGGCTGCGGTGCCACCGGGCCCGCCGGTGACGGTTCCGGCGCGGTGACGGGCACGGTCACGGTGTTCGCGGCGGCTTCGCTGACGGAGGTGTTCACCGAACTGGGGGAGGCCTTCGAAGCCGCCAACCCCGGCGTTGAGGTGGTGTTCGGTTTCGCCGCCAGTTCCGCGCTGGCCCGCCAGATCACCGAGGGCGCACCCGCCGATGTGTTCGCCTCCGCCGCACCGGAGCATCTGCGACAGGTCGGTGACGAGGGATCGGTGTCCGGTGCGCCGGTGGTGTTCGCCCGCAATCGCCTCGAGATCGCCGTCCCGCCCGGCAATCCGGGCGCGATCGTGTCGCTGGCCGAGTTCGCCGACCCCCTGCGCACGATCGCCCTGTGCGCCGAGCAGGTGCCCTGCGGGGCGGCCGCGGCCCGGGTGTTCGAGGCCGCCGGCGTGGTCGCGGTGCCCGACACCAGGGAGCGGGATGTCAAGGCGGTGCTGACCAAGGTCACGCTCGGCGAGGTCGACGCGGGACTGGTGTATCGCACCGATGTGCTCGCCGCGGGCGGGAAGGTCGAGGGCATCGAGTTCCCGCAGGCCGCGGCGGCGGTCAACGACTACCAGATCGCCGCGCTGGCCGAGGCGCCGAATCCGGTGGCCGCGGCCGCGTTCGTCGACTTCGTGACCTCTGGACGAGCCGGATCCGTGCTCGCCGCCGCGGGATTCGACCTGCCGTGAGCACGCGGGCGCGGCGGCGGGCGATACGCGGACAGCGGCCGCTGCTGCTGATGCTGCCCGCACTGTGCGGGTTGGCGTTCCTGCTGATCCCGCTGCTGGGGTTGGTGGCGCGCACGCCATGGACGAGCGTGCCGGGGCGGCTGTTCAGCGCCGAGGTCGGTCAGGCCCTGCGACTGTCGCTGGTGTGCGCGAGCGCGGCCACCGTGCTGTGCCTGGTGTTCGGGATTCCGTTGGCGTGGCTGCTGGCACGCTCGGGGCTGCCAGGACGCGGGCTCGTCCGCGCGCTGGTGACGGTGCCGCTGGTGTTGCCGCCGGTCGTGGGTGGTGTGGCGTTGCTGCTGGCGTTGGGCCGCCGCGGGTTCGTCGGCCGGTATCTGCACGAATGGTTCGGCGTGTCACTGCCGTTCACCACCGCCGGGGTGATCGTGGCCGAGGCGTTCGTGGCGATGCCGTTCCTGGTGATCTCCGTGGAGGGCGCGCTGCGAGCCGCCGACCCGCGTTTCGAGGAGGCGGCCGCGACGCTGGGCGCCGGCCGCTGGTATGCCTTCCGGCGGGTGACGCTGCCGTCGGTGGCGCCCGGTCTGGTGGCGGGCGCGGTGTTGTGCTGGGCGCGCGCGCTCGGCGAGTTCGGCGCGACCATCACCTTCGCAGGCAATTTCCCCGGCCGCACCACCACCATGCCGTTGGCGGTGTATCTGGCGCTCGAGTCCGACCCGGACGCGGCGATCGTGTTGAGCCTGGTGCTGCTGCTGGTGTCGGTGGCGGTGCTGGTGGCGCTGCGGGAACGGTGGATGGTGACCCGATGACCCTGTCCGCGCGCCTCGGTGTCACCCGGGGCGAGTTCACCCTGGATCTGCCGTTGGAGGTGGCGGAGGGGGAGGTGGTCGCGCTGCTCGGGCCCAACGGTGCGGGCAAGTCCACGGCGTTGCGCGCGCTGGCGGGCCTGCTGGCGCTCACCGACGGGCACATCCGTCTCGGCGATCACGTCTGGGACGCCCCGCCGTCGGTGTTCGTGCCCGCCGAGCGACGCCGGGCCGGGGTGGTGTTCCAGGACTATCTGCTGTTCGCCCACCTGTCGGCGCTGGACAATGTCGCCTTCGGTCTGCGCGCCCGTGGTGTGCGGCGGGCGGTGGCACGGGCGCGGGCGGGGGAATGGCTGACCGCGGTCGGTCTGTCGGAGGTGGCCGGGCGGCGGCCGCGCGCGCTGTCGGGTGGTCAGGCGCAGCGGGTGGCCCTGGCGCGGGCGCTGGTGACCGAGCCCCGCCTGTTGCTGCTGGACGAGCCGCTGGCCGCGCTGGACGCGGCCACCCGGTTGCGGGTGCGCACGGATCTGGGCCGTCACCTGCGCGATTATCCCGGTCACACGGTGCTGGTCACCCACGATCCGCTGGACGCGATGATCCTGGCCGACCGGTTGGTCGTCGTCGAGCACGGCGCGATCGTCCAGCAGGGCCCGCCCGCGCAGGTGGCCGCGCATCCGCGCTCGGACTATGTGGCCCATCTGATGGGGCTGAACCTGAATCGCGGTCGCGCGCACGGCAACTCGGTGGATCTCGACGGCGGTGGCGCGCTCACCGTCGCCGAGCCCGCGCGGGGGCGGGTGTATCTGACGTTCCCGCCGCGGGCGGTCGGCCTGTATCCGCGGCGGCCGCGGGGCAGTCCCCGCAACTGCTGGCCGGTGACGGTGGCCGGGATCGAGCAGCACGCCCACACGGTGCGGGTGCGTCTCGACGGCGCTCCGGCGGTGCTGGCCGATGTCACCGCCGCCACGGTCGCGGAGTTGCGCCCCGAACCGGGCCGGCGGTTCTGGGCGACGGTGAAGGCCACCGAGATCCGTTGCTATCCGGTGTGATCGGGTCAGCTCATTTTTCGGGCGCCGGTGGGGCGGGCAGCATGACGGTGCGCAGCATGCGCAGCCGGCGGCCCGGTCCCGGCCGGTTGTCCATGAGCGGGACGACGGCGGCGGCGATGGCCCGGCCGAGGGCCTCGAGTTCGGTGTCGTCGAGCCAGAGCGCGGCGACGCTGTAGCCGACGCCGTCGCGGGTCAGGTCGATCTCGTCGCCGGCGAGGTAGCGGTCGAAGTCGAGGACCATGCCGGCGATGTAGGCGAGGAAGGCGCGGCGGTGGTCTTCGGTGCTCATGCCGGCCAGCGCGTCGGGGGAGATGCCCGCGGCGGCGAGTTCGAGCCGGTAGGTGCGTTCGACGGTGCCGCGCACCCGGCGTTCGTCGGCGACGGTGAGCACGCCGCCGTCGACGAGGCGGGCGATGTGGCGGTAGAGGCTGCCCGCGGGCACGTCGCCGAGTTCCTGGCCGAGTTCGGCGGTGGTGAGCGTTCGATTTCCGAGGAAGGCCTGCACGATGCGCATGCGTACCGGGTGCAGCAGCAGTTCTACCGAATCCACGTGCCGATCCTACCTTTGTTTTCACTATTGAGAATATTCGTGCTATTGTGAATACGCACCGAGAGAGCGCCGGAAGGAACGACGCGATGACCGAACGGAACACCCCCCGCATCCCCGACCCCCAGGGCACCCTGGCGGGCATGCCCTACGACTGGCGGCGCCCCACCGCGCAGCGCCTGCGGGACCGCATGTGGAACCCGGACGACCCGCGCGTGTTCACCCCCAAGGCGTTCGGCATGGGCTGGGACATCAACCTCTACCGGCTGCTGCGTCCGCGCGGCGGCAAGGCGGGCGCACAGCGCTGACACGCGATCCCCGTGGGGGGCCGGGGGGGGGGGCCCCCGGGCCCCCCGGGGGGGGGGGGCCCGGGTGGGGGGGGCCGGGGCCCCCCCCGGCCCAAAATATTGTGGGGAGGGGGCCCAAGGCCCG
>NZ_JARWRU010001235.1 GCF_029867845.1 Nocardia farcinica
AGACTTCTCGACCACCTCACGTGCCGCTGTTTCCCGGAACTCGGGGCTGAACTGACGCGACTTTTTCTGTGCCACAAACAACTCCGTTCAGTTACCCAAATCATACTTTGGGTCACTGTCCGAGGAAGTTCCGGCACCTCACACCCCACCACCCGTTTGATTCGTGGAAATCTCGCGGCTGCGCGGGAGGCGACTCACTGACCTGACGCTAGGCGTATCACGTTCGTCGCGACGTCAATTTGGGGTAGAGCCCAACTAGACACCCCTGACCGAGACGTCTTGCGTCCGAATAGAGTCCGAAACCGAATTTCTTGACACTCGTCCGATGAGTTCTTAGATTCCAACCTGACAACCAGCCGCAGTCGCGGCCGGATCCGGACAAGCAGGGGGAGGGCGCGGTGCGCGTCGGCTACATCAGGGTCTCGACCGTCGACCAGAACACCGACCGACAACTCGACGGCATCGACGTCGAGCGCGTCTTCACCGACAAGGTCACCGGCAAGAACGCCAAACGGCCCGCCCTCCAGGAGATGCTCGCCTTCGTCCGCGACGGCGACACCGTGCTCGTGCACTCCATGGACCGCCTCGCCCGCAACCTCGACGACCTCCGACGCCTCGTCCGACAGCTCACCGGCAAAGGCGTACGCGTCGAGTTCGTCAAAGAGGCACTGACCTTCACCGGCGAGGACTCCCCCATGGCCACCCTGATGCTGTCGGTCATGGGCGCCTTCGCCGAATTCGAACGCGCCCTGATCCTGGAACGCCAGCGCGAAGGCATCGCCACGGCGAAGGCCCGCGGCGCCTACAAGGGCCGAAAGCCCGCACTCACCGCCGACCAGGTGACGGCGCTGCGCGAGCGCGCGGCAGCCGGCGAGCCGAAATCCGCCCTCGCGAGAGAGTTCGGAGTCAGCCGCGAAACCGTCTACGCCTACCTTCGCGCCACTGCCTGACACCGGCCTACGTGGCACATCGACATCTTCGGTCGTGGTCGCTATTGTTCCGGCGAATCTGCGGCAGGAGGTGGTCGTGAAGTACGAAGACACCGGATCGGCGCTGGAGGAGTACTCCAACGAGCGCGACGCCGACGGCTACTGGGAGCCACAACTACTCGAGGAGCCCGGCCGCGTCCACGCCTTCTGGCGACGCCCTCCAGCGCTCGACTTCATCCAGAGTTGGGACGGGTTGTCCGCAGTCTGCCGCCATCCCGTTCGTGTGCTGCTGCCGCTGCCGTTCGACAGCAACGGCGCAGACGCATGTCCTGAGTGCGCTCGAATACTCGCTGCGCGGGCTGCCGACCCTGAGGGCTGGGAGGAACGCCGTCGTGAGCACCAGCGCCGCCGGATGAGAGAAGAGGACTACGAGGAGCTCAAGGTGCGGCGTGTCCTCCAACTTCGTGACGAGAACCCCGACCTCACTCCAGAGGATTTCGACCACCTGAGTTTCGAAGAGCTCTTCGATCTCGTCCACAGCTCCGACCCGTTTGACGACGATGACCTCTCCGACGACGTAGGGCCGCTGGGCGGCGCCTGGTAGATCCCGCCATCGCATGGGGACAGCTCCACCACTGTTCGATACGGTGTGCCGCCATGGTGCATCTCCGCTACTTCACCGACTGCGACGAAGCGATCCGGGCACGAGTCCTCGAATGGGTGCGCACCGACGAGTTCATCTCCCGGATCGGGATGCCCGACCACGAACTCAAGCACGTCCCCGGCGCCGAAACGCGCACTGGCCGGGTCCACAACTGGGTCATCTTCGTCGACGAGCAACCCGTGGGGTTGATATCGGCACAGATCCAGGACCAGCCACGCAGCCACAGCCCGCTTAACCGAGAACTTGATGATCCTGCCGACTACCCGTTGCTCGGGACGGTGACCTACATCGACCGACAGCACCGCAGCCGCGGATACGCATCGGCGGCGAAACATGCCATCAGCGAACACGTCGCCGCAGCCGGAGTTCAAACCTTCGGTTGCATTGTCGCCGGCGACAACCCGCAGAGCCTGAGATCGATCAGTAGAGCTGGATACGAGCGTGTCCACACCGAGAAGGTCGACGGAAAGCCGGACAAGCTCTACTTCCGACGGCGGCGGTAACCACATTCGCTACCGCCAACTCCGGGCCTGCCGCTTCGTCAGTGACCCCTGAGGGCCGTTGCACGGGATGTGCCGTTTCCTCCCAGCTAGGCCTTGCGGGCGCGACGACGAGAGGTCTGCCCCGCCTCCGAGACTCCAGCTACCCAAGCACCCGTTTTTCCACTCGGGACACGGAGCTGCTTGTACTTAGTGGAACTTCCCCGCATCTTCGTCGGTTTGGAGCTGCGCGGAGATGGAGATTCTGGTTCCTTGGCGTCTGCACCCCTACGGCCGGGCCGCCGGTCCCACCTGCTCGCGAATGCCTTGATCGCACGAGCATCCCAAACCGGCCCCGTCCTCAGCCGATACAGAGGCTCAGGAAACCCGACAGTGCCCTGAAGCTGGTGCACACGCTGACGCGAGACCTCCAACTCGTCCGCAACCTCCGCCGCAGATACCAACTGCGGCAGGTTGGGCGCGTCCGCCTCGGCGAAGTGGGTCTCCTCATCGACCACTTCAACCGCCACAGGAGACAGGCCGGTGACAGGCCGAACAAGCGCAGCAGCGAGTCCGGCCGCCTCCACCGGATCCTCTGCTTCGATATAGACGCTCAACATGACCGCAACACCGGGGAGCCGTCCCGCCGTGGCATCGACATCCGCGAGCTCTTCTTCCCACATCGTGAGCTCTTCTCGGTCGATCTCAGCCGAGCTATAGCGCAAGGTCACTACCCAGATCACTGATCTCACGCTCCTTCCGTCGATGCCTTGCGGCGTACAGCACGCTGCTCTTTCTTGCTGGGGGGGCGGAACCTGAAGGCCGGCAGCCTTCAATTTCACTTTCAGGTCAGCCATCCGACGGCGAGGATTGCTCGGTGTAGCCGGATACTGCGCGATGTACTCCCCGTCCGGATCAAAGAACTGCGTATATCCCCTCGTGGTGTCCACTACCCGCCAGCCCTGAGAGCGCGCCCAAGCCGCAAGGTCGCTGATGTCACTGTTCAAGCGGTTTCTGTCCCCTCCAGACTCGCCTAAATATTGCGATACGTCAAGCTTTGAAGACTATACAACGTCAAGATTTGCATCAGCAACAATCCTGCTGATCGGTCCGAACTCTGGGCCAGATACTCGCTGACATGCCCCTGCTCCAGCGCCGCAAGGGAGGCTCTCCCGAGGCGCTCGGTAATCGGTTCGGATCGCTCTACTTCAGTCAGTAGGCCATGAATACCTCTCGTCGAGGGCCAGCATCAGGCTCGTGGCCACCATGACCGCCAGGACTGCGTTCTCCGGGGTGAAGTGATCGGGGTGCGCCTGGTGCGCGACGACGTGGCGCGAAAGGGGCACCGGCCTCGGCTTGCCGGACTTCGGATTCCAGTCCGTCAGCAGGTTCACGACCGGCGCAACACCGAGCACGTACCGCAAACGATCCTCCTGGAATGCCACTTCCAGGTTGGTCACCCTGCACTGGTGCTTCGCCTTGCCGGATTTGTTGTCGATGTGCGCTTCGATCTGTGTGTTGCACACGCTTACGCCGAGCGCTTGCGCCGCTTCGTGGTGCCCGTCGGCGAGGGCAGCGATGGCCTTCAGGAGCAGTGGCCGCTGCTCGGCGACCAGTGGGTCGAGCTGGGAGTCCACCGCTGCTGCACAGTCGTCCAAGATCTCGGATGTTCGGGCCACCAGGATGGCATCGCGTCCGGCACGATCCGGGGCTTGCGCAAGTTCGGAGACGATATCCGCCCGCGGAATGTACACGATCGGGATGCCCTCGTTCTCGACGATCTGCTGCGCGAGATCCAAGTCCAGAGCCTCCTCACCCATAGGCCAGTTGGCCGGGTATCGCGCGAAGAGCGAGTCGATGAGCTCCTGGACTCCCGGCGGAATGAGATCGCCCGGCGCCGGGATGTGGTGGCGAAGCATTCGCTGCACATCGACCGCCGGAAGCTGGGGCATCGGCCGGGCGACATCGAAGGTCGGAATATCCAGCCTAGGCAGATGGACGCCGGCCAGGATTCCGTCGAAGACCGCCGAGCGGAGTGAGTGGGTGACATCGATGGCGGCTTCCATGTGCTGAAACAGGCCAGGATCCAGCCTTATCGGCTCAAGTCGCGGCCATGGGATGTCCGTCGGCAAGCTCGACTGCAGGGACCCCATGAGGTCGATCGTCGGCCAGTGCGGCGCGGTGGCCCGGAAAGCGCGCGCGGCGATCTCTGCCAGTTCACGCCTCTGTGCATCCGTCATCTTCGGGAAGGTCACGGATCGAGATTACGGGCGGCTACAGGTAGCTCGCCTGGTCATTTCCGGCTGGCTCCGAGGGCGGACAAGCCCCTAGGAACCCGTACCCATCCCGAGCAGCAGCCCGCCGGGACCTGGGCGGCTGCCCCACCTAACGGTGGGCGAGCGGCGGAGTAGGAGAACGGCCGCGGCAACCACCAAGACTGACGCGGGGCATCGGTTCGGAGGTTCGTTCCTCCTTCGCCGAGTTGCCCACCAACCAGGAATCGAACGGTCCGCGCCGAGAGTCGTTGTGCCAGCTCGCTCGACCCGTTCGGGCCCTATCTTGCCCGATAACCATAGAGTTCCTAACAGGATCTGCTGGGTGGCGGCGAACAGAGTTGTCGTGCAGCATGTTTCGTCGTGGCGGCACCCTGGATCGTGGACGACGAGTTGTGGGCGGTTATCGAGCCGCTACTACCGGTGAAACCTGCGGGGACAC
>NZ_JARWRU010001236.1 GCF_029867845.1 Nocardia farcinica
GCTATGGGCTGTGGGTGGTCGGCGCCTCGCACATCAGGGACGTGGGCGCGGGCTGGCCCCCCGCCGGCCCCCCCCAACCCCCCCGCCGCGGGCCCCGGGCGCCGGCCCCCGCCCCCCCCCCCCCCCGGGGCGCGGGGGGTCCGCGGGGTGGGGATGGGTGGGGGGGGGGCGCCGCCCTCCCCTCACCGGCGGGGTGGCGGGGGGGGGCCCGGCGCCGCGCGCCCGCATCCACCACGGCGTCGGCCCGTGGCCGCTGACCCTGCACGACACCACCGAGGTGCTCGCGGTGGAACGGCCGAGGCTGCTGGAACTGCGGGCGCGCACGTGGCCGTTCGGCGCCGCCTGGGTGCGGCTGGAACTGCGGCCGGTGGGCGAGGGGCGCACCGAGATCAGGATGGCGGAGCGAGTCAGCGGCGGGCCTGCCAAGGTGTTGCCCGGAGCGGTGCAGGACCTGATGATCGCGCCGCGCAATCGGGAGTCGTTGCGGCGGTTGGCCGACATCGTGGTGGGGCGGCGGCCCGGGGGACGGCACGAGGAGGTCGACGAGCCGCGCGGGCCGCGCTGAGCGCGAAGCCGCGCGGGCCGCGCGAGCGGGTCAGGCGGAATCGTCGTTCTTGTCGGGGGTGGTCAGCTCGGGCGCGATCTCGCGGGTGGCCATCCCGCCGTCGCGGCCCTCGTCCTTGGGACCGGGCCGCCCGCCCTTGGGTTCGGTGTTCTTGCCTTCAGCGGTCTTGCCTTCAGCGGTCTTGCTCTCGTCGGCCTGCGCCACGCGGATCACCTCTTCGCTCTCCCGGCCGCGCCAAGCAGCAGGCGCAGCGCGTGTTCGACGGTCTGTGCCAGGACGTCCTCGGGTTCGCCCTCGAACTTCTGTTCCTCGGCCTCGCAGGTCGTCCCGGTGGCCACGGCGAACCACACCGTGCCCGGCTCCCTGCCGTCCTGCGGGTCGGGACCGCCCGCGCCGGTGACGGCGACGCTCACGGTGGCGCCTATGAGTTTCCCGACCCCGGTGGCCATCGCCTCGGCGGCGGTCCGGCAGACCACCGGACCCTCCGGCACGTCGAGGACGTGGTGTTTGACGTGCCGGGAGTAGGCCACGACGCCGCCGCGGAACCACTCGCCCGCGTCCGGGGCGGCGCCGAGCGCCGCGGCGAGATTTCCCGCGGTCAGCGATTCGGCGACGGCGACTTGCAGGCCGGTCCGTCCGGCGATGTCGGCGATCTGTTCGGCGAGTTCTGCGGCCCCTGCCATGGCGTCCTCCCGGCTGTGCGTTCCCGCGGTGGGGCCCCCCCCGGGGGGGGGGGCCCCCCCGGCCGGGGGTGACCCG
>NZ_JARWRU010001237.1 GCF_029867845.1 Nocardia farcinica
TGTGGCCCGTGGGTATGAAATCCCCCAAAACCCCCCCCCGACCCCCCCCCCCCCCCCCATAAACCCGCCAACAACCCTCCCCCGGTCTCCATCGCTGGGGGCGGCCCGGTCCCGCGCCCCCCTCTTCGCTGGGAAGAACTCAGCCGCGGACCACCTCCAGCGGCTCCCCGGCGGGCGCCTGGAGGGTGCTCGCGGGCTCGGCGTGGCCGCGGGGCGACTGCGCGGGCTCGGGAGTGTCCTCGTAGGCGTTCTCGGCGTGCAGGACGATGTCGAGGCCGAGACGCTCGGTCTCGTCGTCGACGCGGATGCCCATGACACGATCGACGATCTTCGCGAGCACCCAGGTGACGGTGAAGGTGTAGGCGAACACCGCGGCGATGGCCAGGGCCTGGCGGCCGAGCAGATCGATGCTGCCGCCGTAGAACAGGCCCTTCGCGCCGCTGGGGGCGGTGGGCGCGGCGAGCAGGCCGATGAGCAGGCCACCGACGACGCCGCCGATGAAGTGCAGGGCGGTCACGTCGAGCGCGTCGTCGAAGCGGAAGCGGTGCTTGAGCAGGACCGCGAAGTAGCAGACCAGGCCCGCGGCGACGCCGATGGCCAGCGCGCCGATCGGCGACACCGCGCCGCAGGACGGGGTGATGGCCACCAGGGCGGCGATGGCGCCCGAGGCCGCGCCGAGGGTGGTGGGCGCGCCGTCGCGGACGCGCTCGACGACCAGCCAGGCGCAGGTGCCCGCACAGGCGGCGACGAGGGTGTTGAAGACCGCGACGGCCGCGTTGTTGTCGGCCGCGCCGAGCGCGCTGCCGTCGAAGCCGAGCCAGCCGGTGAGCAGCAGGCCGACGCCGAGGATCACGAACGGCAGGTTGTGCGCCTTGGGCTGCACCGGCCAGGTGCGGCGACGGCCGAGCACGATGGCGATGGCAAGGGCGGCCACACCCGAGTTGACGTGGATGGCGGTCGAGCCCGCGTAGTCGACGGCTTCCAGGGTGTTGGCGATCCAGCCGCCGGTGACCGCGCCGTCCTCGGAGTCGAAGGCGAACACCCAGTGCGCGACCGGGAAGTAGACCAGCGTCACCCACAGCGCCGAGAACAGCATCCAGGCGCCGAACTTCATCCGGTCGGCCACCGCGCCCGCGACGATGCCGATGGTCAGGCCGGCGAAGCACAGGTGGATGGCGGCCAGGCCGAGCGGCGGCAGCGCGTCGCCCTCACCCGCCTCGAGCAGCCGGCCGAGGCCGGCGAACTCGGTCGGGTCACCCAGCAGCCCGGCGCCGCCCAGGGAGTCGCCGAACACCATCGAGTAGCCGAACGCGACCCACAGGAAGGCGGTCAGACAGAACGAGACGAACACCATCAGCATCATGTTCATCGTGGTCCGGCGGCTGACCATGCCGCCGTAGAAGAGGACCAGGCCCGGAAGCATGAGCGCGACGGCCAGGATCGCCGTCAGCAGCCATGCGGTATTGCCGCTGTCCATGGGGGTTCTCCACTCGGGTCGGGGCCGCGGCGCCCGAGGGCGAACCGGCGGCAACTTTCGATGTTCTATCGAAACCCTGCGCCCGGCTCTTTTCGAAACTGTATGCAACGTGTGCCGGGCCGGTAAACCCGACTCGACGCCCGCACGGGCGGCAG
>NZ_JARWRU010001238.1 GCF_029867845.1 Nocardia farcinica
TGCCGCGTCGTCGCGGCGGTACCGGCGTTCGGCTGCTTCCCGCTGCCGGAACGCCTCCTCGGCTCGCGCCCATCGATCCGTCATGCATCGTCCCCGGACGACGCGTCCCCGACCGACTTCAACACCGCACTCCGTTCGTCCAACCATCCTTGCAGGATCGCCACGGCCGCCGCCTGATCGATCACCTGCCGCTGGCCACGTGCTCGAACTCCGCTGTCGCGCAATGCACGTGCAGCAGACACCGTAGTCAAACGTTCGTCGGAAAGGCGTATCGCCACGTCGGGCAATTCTGCCCGCAATCTTTCAGCGAACCGGATGGCCATCGTGGCCGAGGTGCCTTTCTCCCCGCGCAGAGTGCGCGGCAAACCCACGATGACCTCGACGGCCTCGTACTCCCGCACAATCTCGGCAATTCTCGCGATGGCGGGCGCGGCGGCGCCGCGCGCGACCTTCTTCGCGCGTGGCACCGTCTCAACGGGCGTGGCGAGGATGCCATCGGGGTCACTGGAGGCGACACCGAAGCGGACACTGCCCACATCGATGCCGATGCGTCGGCCCCAGCCGGGGTCGGTGGCTGGGTCGGGGCGTTCGGAACGCTCCTGCTCACCCATGTCAGCCGGCGATTTCGGCCACCCGTGCCCGGACCGCGGCTAAACCGGCGGGGATGCCCGCGGGGTCGGTGCCCGCGCCCTGTGCCATCTCGGGCTTGCCGCCGCCGCGACCGGAGATGCTCGGGCCGAAAGCCGACACCAGCTCACCGGCCTTGAAACCGAGCTCCTGGGCGGGCTTGTTGACCGCCACCACGAACGGCACCTTGCCGTCGGCGTCGCCGAGCAGCACCACCACGGCGGGCTCGCCGCCGAAGCGGCCGCGGACGTCGGTGGCCAGGGTGCGCAGGTCGGCGGCGGCCACGCCCTGCGGCGCGGCGGCGGCGACCAGCAGCACGCGCCCGACGCGCTCGGCCTCGTCCACGTACTTGCCCGCGGCGGCGAGCACAGCGGCGACCTTGGTGCGCTCCAACTCCTTCTCGGCCACCTTCAGCCGCTCAACCAACTGCTCGACGCGGGCGGGCACCTCGTCGCTCGGCACCTTCAGCGAGGACGCGACACCGGCCAGCAG
>NZ_JARWRU010001239.1 GCF_029867845.1 Nocardia farcinica
CCCCGCCACCCCGGCCGGGCCCCCGCCCCCGGGGGCGGCCCGAAAGTCCTAAAACCCCGCCCGCGACGCCGTGGAACGCGCCGCCGCGGAGATGGCCGCTGTCGAAGTCCGGCTGCGCAAACTGCGCCAGAAGGGCTACGACACCGCCTCACGCACCGAGATCGCCGACGCGGTGCGCGACGCCGCGACGTGGGGCGATCAGAGCGAGGTCGCCGGAAACGAACTCGGCCACCTGGCCCTGCACGTCTCGCGCCGTTGGGGTGTGGAGCTCGACCTCGACACTGGGCAGGCCAGTATCGCCCCCGGCACCGATGCCCAGCGGTTGGCCGAGATCGAGCAGGACCGCGCCGCTGCCGCCCGCGCCCGCAAAGCCCAAGACCGGATGGTCGAGATGGTCGCGCGTGAAGACGATCTCGACGAGTCGGCGAAGGTGGGAATCTACGCCGCGATCGAGTCCTGGCGCGCCGATCCCAGCGCCGAGAAGCTCGACGCGCTGACCCGCCAGCTCAAAGACCGCAAGGTCCCCCAGCAGACCCGCACCCGGTTGCGGTTCGTCGCCGCCTACCTCGGCACCCCCGCCGCGATCGGTGATGAGGAAAACGCCGACATCAAGACGGTGTCGGCGGCTGAGGAGTTGAGTCGTCACGCCACACCGTTGGTGGATCCAGGGGAGGAGGCCAAGCCGCGCATCGACAAACTGCTCGAGACCTATCAGGAGCAGCTGAAGGTGGGGGCGGACACCAGCGAGGTGCGTGAGGAACTCGCGCGTGAGGTCGCGGTCCTGACCGTGGAGGACCAGGAAGCCGCCCGCGCCCGCGGGAAGGCGATCCGCGCCAACCCCGCCGGGGCCTATCCGCGGATGTGGCCCGATCACGTCGACCGCGACGAACTCGACGAACACATCCGCGTCTACGCGCTCCTCGCGCCGAAAGCCGAACAAGCCGCCGGTAAGGCCGGAGACCTCGACGATGTCACCGCCACCCAGCTGGCCAAGCAGGCCGCCAGCCACAAGACCGCGATCCGCAAAGCCCTCACCGACGGCAAAGGCCTCCACGATCTGGAGCGCGATCAGATCAAGGCCGTGCTGCGGGATGTGGAGGCAGGCAAACCCACCGTGCCGGAGCAGTTGTTCGCCGACGACCGCTCCGCGGCGATCGTCGACATCCAACGCACCCAGCGCATCGCCTACAACACCCACCGGACCCAGCGCCGCGACCTGGACGAGATCCTCGATACCGGGGCGGTACCCGAACCGGTGCGCCAGCAGGTCCGTGAGCACCTCGACAACACCACCGGTGCGGTCGAGATGGCCCACCGTGGGGTCGCTGACGCCGCCTTCAAGTGGGCACGACGCCGGGAAGCGGTCATCGTCTCCCGCACCGCCGCCGTCATCGAAGCCGATGGCGGCTACGCCTGCGTGCATCATTCAGTCATGGGGACAGGGCGGGAGCGTGTCGGCGCGGTGTGGTGCGAGAGCGATTACCGGTTGTTGTTCGAGGCGCTCGCGCTCGGCATGACCGATGAGGAGATCGCCGCACACATCGACCGTGAAGTCGGCGGGGTACGTAGTCGGGCACTGCTGCTGGTGGACAACGCCACCAGCAAGAAGGGTGCCCTGCCGATGCTGCGGCGGCTGGCCGAAGCACCCGACTTCGACTGGGACACCTGGGTACGTGAAGTCCACACCCGCGAGAACCTGCCCTACTGGGACACTGCCGCCGACGAGGCCCTGATCGGCCACTGGGCCGCCGAACCGCCCCCGCGTATCCAGCAGCTGTGCGAGCAGTTCGGTGTCGGTCAGGACGTCATCGCCCGCCGGGCGATCATCCTCGGGCTGGCGCAGACCCGCGCCGAGGTCGTCGACCGGTTCGGCGCCGCACCCGGCAGCGGCCTGGCCGTCAACGCTGTCCTGGCCAAGGACAAACTCGCGGCAGCGGTCGCCGTCCTGGTCGTCACCGACACCACCGGTGAGGTCCTGTACCTATCGCTGCACCCGACCACCGACGAGGCCACCACCAGCCTGCAAGACCTCACCACGACCCCGCTGGCCGCGATCCAGGGACGCTGGACGATCGGCACCCGGGTCGTCGGCGAAGGATCAGTCCGCCCCACCGACACCGGCACGTGGCCGGCCACCACCGAGTACATCCCCGCACCGCAGGAAAGGCCGTCGCGGTGGCGGCGCCTGCTGCGGCCGGTCCGGCAGGGCTGAGCGAACGGTCCGACACCGTAAGCAAGACCCACCAGCCCTGCCCAGGCCGAGACCGGATCCATCACCCTGCAGAGCAGTGCATACGGCGGGCCCGGCTAGCTGCCAACAGTCCAGAACGCCGCGGGCGGGTTCAAGGTGCCGTGATAGAGGACAACCTTGGCGACCTGATCGTCGGCTGGGACCTCGAAGGAAATGTAGCCCTCACGTCGTTCACCGGCGATCAAGGCTCCGGCGAGGCTGAGCTGCCCGCCGCTCGCAGAGTAGGGGTTGAACTGCTCGAGGCGGCGTCCAGCCGTGGTCAACACCTCGAACGTGCCCGGTACATAGCCATTTCCCTGCCTGCATGCGATGACGACATCCACCGTCCAGCGCCCATCGAGCGTCCGAGGATTGGACACGGTGTACTCGGCCAACTGCGTCTTGTCGGACAGATTCGCCCCACCCCATATCTTCAGCGTCCCGCCCAAAGGACTCGTCGGACCGGACTCCAAACCGGCGCTCGGCGCCGCTACCGGCGCGCTCGTCGCGGAGGACGTACTGGTCGTGTCAGAGGATCCGCAGCCAGCTGTCACGATCACCAGCACGGCAAGTACCGCTGTAGCGACATCCTGCTCATCCAGACAATTATTCGCCTCAGCTATAAATTTTGGAACCATCGATCGTGGGCCGACCCGAACGCCGAACAGAGCCCGACCTGGGTCGCAGCCGCGTTCGGGTCTCCCGCGCGCTTCTCTACCGCTACCTCACCGAGACCAATACAGCCTGACCTTCAGACCGGTCGTCCGTCGTCGACGTCGCACGCCACGCGAGAACGGGCACGGAAGTACCAGGCCAAGGCACCGACCACCGGCACCAACCACACCACCGCCAACCACGCGACGCGACGTCCAGCAGTATTCGCCACGGACAAGATCGAGACAGTCGCTATCGGGACCGAGACGAACCAGACGATCAGGAACAACCCCAGCGCAACAAGTTCCACCAGAAACATGCCGAAACCGGGCATGCAGTCCACCCCCGCCTCAGTGCAGTCGCTTATCCCTGCTCCAGCCCACAGCCTGGTCGTCACTTCGAAATCGTAGAGTGTGGCCCGCGCCCTCCCGCGCTGGCGCATCGCTGTGGATTTGGAGTACACCCCAGCTCGACACCGGTGGCGGGTTTGCTGCGGGCCGACAACAGAGCCAGGCGTTCCCCAACGGCCAAGGCGACAAGAATTCGACGGCGACGGGGCCCCGCTCCTGGCCGCCGGTAAGGCGCCCAAACCGGAGGTAGCCGGTCGGACATGCCTCAGGTCGACATCGTCGAGGGGTTTTGCGCCGGGTCGTGGTGTCGGTCTCCCGTATGACGTTGTTGTGCGGCGTTTCTCGGTTAGGTTGTGGGTGTTCTGGCTGGTGGTCGGCCGGGTGTCATGTGGGGAGACGGTTATGAGTTCGGGATCGGGGTCGTTATGGCCGGTGGCGGTGCCGATCGCGGTATCGGTGGTGGTGAACGTCGTGGTGGCGATAGTGGTGAACCTCGCCACCGGGGGCGGGCCCTGGTGGATGTGGGTGCTGATCGCGGTGTTGACCGTGGTCGGGATCGCGACCGCGATCTGGCAGTACCGGAAGCAGCAGTCGTCCACGCCCCTGGCCGAGCCAGCACGTTCAGTCGAAGCATCGGGTGCTCGCAGTGTGGCGGTGGGCGGTAACGCGGGTTGGATCAGCACCGGCGACAACTCGACCGCACCCCAGACAGTTCCGACACCACCACCATCCACGGCTTCGCCTGCACCGGGATCGGTGACAGCCAGCGGGGAGCGTTCGGCGGCGGTCGGGGGAGACGCCGGCGGCGTCACCACCGGCGACCAATAGTGACCGGGCCTCGAATATGCCTGCCCCCGACGGTCGGAAGCCCTCCGGGACTGTGGTCGGTGGCGTGCACGCGGAAGGTGCGCGCTCGGTCGCAGTCAGCGGAGACGCTCGCCTGGTTCAGACCGGAGACAACGCCACTGCCCGGATAGTTGAGCTCCCGGCGGAGGCGTACCGCCCCATCTCCGAGGTCGACGCCCCACCTGGCATCGACAACCTGCCCATCCGGCCAGCGAACTTCGTCGGCCGCACCACCGAACTGGACAAGCTCGACACCATGCTCGCGAGTGCGGGGCAGGTGGTGGTGCAGGCCGTGCACGGGCTCGGTGGGATCGGCAAAACCACCCTGGTCGCACACTGGGCCGCCACCCGCACCCACGGTTGCTCCCCGATCCTTTGGCTCACCGCCGACACCCCTGCCGAGATCACCCAAGGTCTCGCGGGTTTCGCGGCCGCACTGCAGCCAGCCTTATCCACGGTGCTGGAGGTCGAACAACTCGCCGAGCGAGGGCTGCAGTGGCTGGCCACCCACACCGGATGGCTACTCGTCCTCGACAACGTCGAGGACGTCACCGACATCAACCCCGTCCTGGCCCGCGCCGGGACAGGTGGGCGGATCGTGGTCACCAGCCGCCGCGCGACCGGCTGGCCGACGGGCACCGCAGTCATCCGTTTGGACGTGCTCGACCCCACCGAGTCCCTGGAACTACTCACCGGTCTGCTCACCGCCAGCGGTCCTCGCGACGAGGACGGGGCTGTCGAGTTGTGCGCCGAGCTGGGGCATCTGCCGCTGGCGATCGAACAAGCCGGCGCCTATTTGGCGCAGAACCCGTTCCTCACCCCACGGGCCTACCTGCAGACGCTCGACACCTACCCCGCCGAAACACTCGGGCACGGCGGCGTGGACACCGATGCCGAACGCACCATCGCCCAGATCTGGCGGGTCACCCTCGACCGCATCACCACCATCCAGCCGATGGCGGCAGAACTGCTGCGTGTCCTGGCCTGGTATGCCCCCGACGCCATCCCGCTTTCCATGTGCCAGAGCATCACGGACCCACCCACACTCAATACCGCCCTCGGGGTCCTCACCGCCTACAACATGATCACCCCCGACCTGACCACCAACACTGTGTCAATCCACCGCCTCGTACAGGCTGTAGCGTGCACGCCTGATCCCACCGACCCTCACCGTGACCCGACCGCGATTGAACAAGCCCGAGACCAAGCCGCAGACGTCTTGCTTGCCTGCCTCCCTGATCATCAAGATCCGGGCACCTGGCTGACGTGGCGGGCTCTATTGACCCACGTGGACACCTTCACGGGAAAGGTCCAAAGCACCTCTGTTACCGACGCCAAGGCGCAGATCCTCACGCGCGCCGGGCAATTCGTGCTCGATCAGGGTATGCACACAAGCGCGCTAATCTACTATCGCCAAGCTTTGACCGAATACGAGCGGGTGCTAGGTGCCGAGCACCCCCACACTCTGGCCTCCCGTGGCAACCTCGCCGGCGCCTACCAGTCGGTGGGACGGCTGGACGAGGCAATCCCGCTCTACGAACAGGTCCTCACCGACTCCGAACGCATACTGGGCACCGAGCACCCCGACACCCTGAAATCCCGTAGCAACCTCGCCTACGCCTACCAGTCGGTGGGACGACTGGACGAGGCAAACACGCTCTACGAACAGGACATCACCGACAACGAACCCATACAGGGCACCGAGCGCACCAATA
>NZ_JARWRU010001240.1 GCF_029867845.1 Nocardia farcinica
ACCCGGTGCTGCATCGCGAGCCAACCACCGCGAGGGCGCGCTCGGTGACCTCGAGCAGCGAGCGGGAGCCGCGCACCCACAGCACCAGCGGCACCGCGCCGTCCGGCTCACGCGCGATCTCCGACCTGGTCAGCCCGAGCATGCGCCAGGCAGGCCACTCCTCGTCATCGGGGGTCACCACGCGACCGCCCGACCGCCGCACGGCCTCGATGTCGGCCGCCGCCCGATCGACATCACGCCGGGCACGGACGGCGGCGCGCAGCGATTGCGGCAACTCGCGTTCGCGCACCGCCCTGGCCGCTTCCAGCACGCCGACCGACTCGATCAGAGCCGACAGCGGCGCACACGGGCCCTGCACCACGCGGGAGAGATACACCCAGGCCGATCTCCGCCGTTCGTCCTCGGACACCGCGCCCGGATCGTGGACGGGTGCGGGCGGGGTACCGTCGCGCCGGAGAGCACCGCAGGGAGAACCGGGCTCGACGTCTCCCTGCGCCGCCGAGCCGCGGCCGTATCCCGCTCCCGCGTCGGCGACCTCGATCGGCTCCACCGGCGCGGGAAGATCGGAAACCTCCTGCCCGGCAACGACTTCACCGTCGGGATGCGAACCCGCGACAGTGCTCGGTCCGTGAATCACGTTCTCGCCGTTGCCGTTGTGGTTGCCGATGTCGCTGCCGTGGACTCCGGCCGATCCCGCGACCGCGACGTCGCCGGGGGCGTACACAGCGCGACGACGGGCCGTCGCGCCGGTTCGACATGCCCGTGATTCCCCGGGCAGCCCAGACATTACCTCGGACACCACGGCCGTCCTTCCGAAATCGTCGAATTCCATGGGCATTTCCGGCATGCCCTGCGCGGGCAGCGACATCAGGCGCTCCGGCGACGAAAGTTCAACGCCAGCATCACGTCCCGCGCCGAGGGCAGAGCGCCCCCGCGAAGATCGCAGATGGTCCAGGCGACCCGGATGGCACGGTCGGCGCCTCGCGCGGAGAGCCTGCCGAGCCGCACCGCGGCCTCCAGCGGGGCGACCGTGTCGGCGGGTAGCGGAAACAGTCTGCGCAGGATGTGGCCGGGCACCTCGGCGTTGACCCGCCACCCCTCGGACCGCCAGCGCTCGTCCGCGCGTTGCCTGGCGAGCGCGACCCGCTCCCTGACCTCGGCGCTGCTCTCCCCCGCCGCCGCGGTGTGCACCGGACCGGTGTGTCCGTGCATGCGCACCCACAGGTCGATGCGGTCCATCAGCGGGCCGGACAGTTTGCCCAGGTAGCGGCGGCGCACCGTCGGCGGGCAGACGCAGTCGATGTCGCGGGCGGGGGCGCAGGGGCAGGGGTTCGCGGCCATCACGAGCTGGAAGCGGGCCGGGTAGCGCGCCACCCCGTCGCGGCGGGCGATGCGGACCTCGCCCTCCTCCAGCGGGGTGCGCATGGCCTCGAGCACCTTGGTCCCGACCTCGGCGCACTCGTCGAGGAACAGCACGCCGCGGTGGGCGCGGCTGACCGCGCCGGGCCTGGCCGATCCCGAGCCGCCGCCGATCATGGCGGTGACCGAGGTGGAATGGTGGGGCGCGACGAAGGGCGGCGCCGTGACCAACGGCTGCTCCCCCGTCAGCGCGCCCGCCATGGAGTGGATGGCCGTCACCTCCAGGGACTCGGCCGGGGTGAGCGGCGGCAGCAAGCCGGGAAGCCGTTGCGCCAGCATGGTTTTGCCGATGCCGGGCGGCCCGGTGAGCAACAGGTGGTGCCCGCCCGCCGCCGCGACCTCGAGCGCCCAGCGCGCCTCCTCCTGCCCCACCACCTCGCTCAGGTCGCCCGGTGGGACGGTGGTGTCGGGCACCGGGCCGTCCGGTACGGCGAGCACGCCCTCCCCGCGCAACCAGGTGACGAGCTCACGCAGACTGCGGGCGCCGAGCACCTCGATGCCCTGGACCAGCCCGGCCTCCGGCAGCGCCTCGCGCGGCACCACCACCCGGGGACAGCCCGCCGTGCGCGCCGTCATGACGGCGGGCAGGATGCCGCGCACCCGGCGCACCCGGCCGTCGAGCGCGAGTTCGCCGAGCAACACCGTCTCGGCCAGCCGGGTGGAGGGCACCGCGTCGGCGGCGTTGAGCACCGAGGCGGCCAGGGCCAGGTCGTAGACGCTGCCCACCTTCGGCAGGGTGGCCGGGCTCAGCGCGAGGATCACGCGCCCGTCCGGCCATTTCTCCCCCGAGTTGGCCACCGCCGAGCGCACCCTGTCCCTCGATTCGGACAGGGCGGTGTCGGGCAGGCCGACCAGATGGACCGACGGCAGCCCCTGGCCGATGTCGGCCTCGATCTCCACCAACCTGCCGTCCACGCCGGCCACCGCCACCGAATGAGCCCGCCCGAGCGCCATCAGAAGACCGCCGCGAGATGGTCGATCCGGGGACGCTGCCCCGGCATCATCAGCACCGAGACCACGTCGAAGCGGATGGGCTGCCACGGACCGTCCTGCTCGGCCAGCCACAGCAGCGCCAGCCTGCGGATGCGCTGCTGTTTGCCGACGGTGACGGCCTCGGCGGGCGTGCCGAAGGTCAGCGTCCTGCGGGTCTTGACCTCGACGAAGACGGTGATCGCGCCGTGCCGGGCGATCAGATCGAGCTCACCGTGGCGGCACCGCCAGTTCCGCGCGACGATCTCCATGCCCGCGTCCCGCAGGAACCGGGCGGCCAGTTCTTCCCCTCGTGCGCCGAGCGCCTGTTTGTCTCCCACCCGGCCATCGTGGCCGGAGACCGATCAGGCGACGAGGACGCGAGCTGGGGTTTTGCACCGCCCTGTGCACAACCTGGCGGCTGTGGACAACCGGCGGGGCTACTCGGGAAGCCGCAGGTCGGGCTTCTCCAGCTCCTCGATGTTGACGTCCTTGAACGTGATGACCCGCACGTGCTTGACGAAGCGGGCGGGCCGGTACATGTCCCAGACCCAGGCGTCGCTCATCCGCACCTCGAAGTACACCTCGCCGTCGGCGTTCTGCGGGCGCAACTCCACCGAATTGGCCAGGTAGAAGCGACGCTCGGTCTCCACCACGTACGAGAACTGACCGACGATGTCCTTGTACTCGCGATACAGCGAGAGCTCCATCTCGGTTTCGTACTTCTCGAGGTCCTCGGCACTCATCGGGTGGGACGTCCTCCTTCTCGGCGCACTGCGTCGTATTACGACATCATCCCGCATGCGCCGACTCGGCAGCCACCCGGCCGTCGTCGACACCCCCGGCGAGTACCTCGCCTGCCTGCGCGAGGGCGTCGCCGGACAGGCGCAGCCCCAGCTCCTCGCGGACGTTACGCCAGGATCTGCGGTGCTCGGGACAGGGTCCGAGCCGCTTCAGCGCCGCGGTGTGCTCGGATGTGTTGTAGCCCTTGTGGGCCGCGAAACCATACCCCGGATGGCGGCGGTCCAGATCCACCATGATGCGGTCCCGGGTGACCTTGGCGAGGATACTGGCCGCCGCGATACAGGCCGCGGTGGCGTCGCCGCCGATCACCGGCAGCGACGGCACGGCCAGGCCGGGCACCCGGAAGCCGTCGGTGAGCACGTAGCCGGGCCGCTGCCGCAGACCGGCCACCGCCCGGCGCATGCCCTCGATATTGGCCACGTGGATGCCGATGGCGTCGACCTCCCAGGCCGGGATCACCACGATCTCGTAGGCCAGCGCCAACCTGGTGATGACCGGGAACAACTGCTCGCGGGTGGCCTCGGTGAGCTTCTTGGAGTCGTCGAGGTCGGCGAGCCGGTCGTAGGCCTTGGGCGCGAGCAGGCAAGCGGCCACCACCAGCGGCCCCGCGCACGGGCCACGTCCGGCCTCGTCGACCCCGGCCACCGGGCCGAGCCCGCCGCGGATCAGGGCCGCCTCCAGCGTGCGCAGGCCGCCCGCCCTGCGCATCACCATGCGCGGCGGCCACCCCGTTCGTACCGTCACGTCGCGATCCTCCCCGCCGATCTAGCCCTGCGGGTCCTCGGAGTGCAGGGGGCCGATGCGGTTCAGCGGCCAGATCTTGACCACCGCCTTGCCCCGCACGTTCTCGATCGGCACCGTGCCCTGGAACTCGTCGCCGACATGGGCGCGCGAGTCCGCGGACTGGTTGCGGTTGTCGCCCATCACCCACAGGTGCCCCTCGGGCACCAGGACCGGACCGAACACCCGGCCGGAGGGGTAGGAGGCGTTCTGCTGGCCGGGCAGCCAGCGGAAGTCGTTCTCGACGTAGGGCTCGTCGAGCGCCTTGCCGTCGACCATCACGCGGCCCTCCGCGTCGCAACACTGCACGGTCTGCCCGCCGACCGCGATGACCCGCTTCACCAGATCGTTCTCGTCCGGCGGCACCAGGCCGAAATAGGACAGGAAGTTCTGCACGCCGCGCACGACCGCGTTGTCCGACCGGATGGACTGGTAACGGGTGTTCCACGACTCCGGGCCGACGAAGACGACCAGATCACCCGGCTGCGGGTCGGAACCGTAGTAGCTGATCTTCTGCACGTAGATGCGGTCGCCGATCTGCAGCGTCTCCTCCATCGACTGGGAGGGGATCACATAGGGTCGCCCGACGAAGGTGACCATCAACGCGGCGATGACCGCGGCGATCACGACGAGAATCGGTAGTTCCTGCCAGAAAGGCCGCTGGGTCTTGGCTTTTCGCGTCTGCTTGCGGCGGCGGCGCCCGCCGCCCGCGCCCTCGTCGTCCGAATCGGACACTCGCACCGATCCACTTTCGTCTGCCACGCCGAACAGACTAGCCCGGCACCGGAACGTACGTCCGATGCCGGGCCAGTCGAAGCTCGGTTGTGCCCGTCAGGGGCGAGCGCTCAGCGCTTCTCCTTGATCTTGGCAGCCTTGCCGCGCAGGTCACGCAGGTAGTACAGCTTGGCGCGGCGGACATCACCGCGGGTCACCACGTCGATGTGGTCGATGTTGGGGCTGTGCACCGGGAAGGTGCGCTCGACGCCCACACCGAAGGAGACCTTGCGGACGGTGAAGGTCTCGCGGATGCCACCACCCTGGCGACGGATCACGACGCCCTTGAAGACCTGGATGCGCTCCTTCGAGCCTTCGATGACCTTCACGTGCACGTTCAGGGTGTCACCGGGACGGAAGTCCGGGACATCGCTGCGCAGCGACTTTTCGTCGACGAAGTCAAGGGTGTTCATTTTCATCCTTCTGGAGTTCGCGCGAACAGAGGACCCTGGCGGCACACGTGTGCGCGACCGGTTCATGCTCCGATTCAGGGGATGCTCCCGGGGTGGGAAAAGCGCCCAGGGCAACCCGAGCATTGTGCCAGATCAGCGCGGCGCCGCGGAAATCAGCCCCTCGTCTTCACCGTCACCGTCACCGTCGCCTGGCTCGCCCGGCTCGGCGCTCTCCCCGCGCTGCCGCACCTGCGGCCGGTCGGCGATCCACGGGAAGTGGTGCCGGTGCGGCGAGGGCGGGGCGGGTACGACGGTGCGGCTGAGCTCCGCCTCGGCCGCGGTGCGCACGTGTTCGACATCGGGTTTGCCCGCCACCAGGTCCTGCACGAAGATCTTGGCCCGGATCACCGGACGCCGATAGCGGCGTTCCCGCACGATCGCCCGCGCCATCAGCCTGCGCCGGTCCCCGTACCGCCAGCGGGCCCACGGCGCACCCGGCCTGCTCAGCCGCAGCGCGCCGACGACCAGCAACGGCGGGAAGAACATGCCGAACAGTCCGGTCCAGATCTTGCCCTTGGCGATGACCACCGCCGCCATCGCCAGATTCGCCAGCGCGAACCCGACCGCGACCACGTGCCCCCAGGTGCCGAGCGAGTCGCGGAAATCGTTGATCTCGAGCAGCGACAGCGGGTGGAAACCCAGCAGCAGCAGGCCGGTCACGGCGAGCGCGACGAAGACCGCGTCCACCGAGGTGCGCCCCTGCTCCTCCCAGTAGACGTCGCGCAAGTAGTAGATGAGCGCGAACTCGTCGAGCACCAGCGCCGCGCCGACTCCGAAGCAGGAGGCCAGCGCGGCGGCCACGGCGGTGCTCGCCTCGTCGAGCACGACGACCATGCCGAGACCGGAGCCGAGCACCAGCACCACCCCGAAGACCATGTGGTGGATGTGCACGTCCCCGGCCCTCAGGTTGCCCGGCCACCAGCGCACCTTCGCCCTGATCATCCGCACGCTGAGCCGGATGAACAGGAAGCCGACGATGAACCCGAACAGGAAGCACAGCAGCGGCAACCGGCCGGTCGCGAGCACATCCTCTTCGAGCCACCGTCGCATCGCCGCCGATCCCTCCCGCCGTCGTCCGGCTCGCAGCTCACCTCGCCGGCGCCCGGCTCCGCTCCCGGCCGCGGGAAAGCTTCAGCCGCCGAAGCCGGCCCGGCGCAGCGCGTCGGCCATCGAGCCGCTCGGAGCGGGCGCGGGACGCCTGCCCTGAGCATCCTTCTGCGGACGCCCCTGACCATTCTGCCGTCCCCCGCCGCCCGCGGGTTGCGAACCGCCGCGACGCGCGCCCTCGCGCCGGCCGCCCCCCTCGGCGCGGGCCGCCCCCGGTTACTAGTCCAGCCGCAGCGACAGGCCCAAGCGCAGACGCGCCCCGTCC
>NZ_JARWRU010001241.1 GCF_029867845.1 Nocardia farcinica
GGGGGGGGGGCGCGGTGGCGGCGGCGGGGGGGGCGGGGGTGTACCTCGGGGGCTTTGTGGGTGGGGGGGGGGGGCGGGGCCGGCTGTGCGACCCCGACCCCGCGGCGGGGGAGCGGGCCGCGGTCGCGGTGGCCGAGCGGCGGGCGGGGGTGCAGGCGCAGGTGGCCTCGGCGGCGGAGACGGCCGTCGCGGTGCGCAGCGCCGAGCCGAGGGCCGGGGCGGTGGCGGCGGCGCTGGGCGAGGGCGCTCTGGTGAAGACCTGGGCCATGCGCGGCACCCTGCACGCCATGACGCCCGCCACCGCCGCGGCCGTGCTTCCGGTGATCGCCTCGGGCCGGACCTGGGAGAAACCTTCCTGGCAGAAGGCTTTCGGTGCGAGCCCACGGACGGTCGCGGCACTGGCCGGGGCGGTCGGGGAGATCCTGGCCGACGCTGCCCTCACCCGCGCCGAACTCGTGGACGCGCTGCTGGCCGATCCCGCCTTCGCCGAACTCGGGGCCGAGCTGCGCTCCGGGTGGGGCGCACTGCTGAAACCGCTGGCCTGGCAGGGCGTGCTGTGCCACGGCCCGGCCGACGGCAACCGGGTCACCTTCACCAGCCCGCGCGCGTTGATCCCCGGGTGGGCGGGCGCGCTGCCGGTGGAAGAGGCCGCGCCGCAGGCGATCCGCGCCTACCTCGGCGCATACGGGCCCGCCGGGCCGGAGGTCTTCGACGCCTGGCTGACCCGCAACAGCCTGCGCAAGACCGTGGTGCGCGGGTGGTTCGCCGCACTCGGCGACGAGCTGGTGCCGGTCGACGTCGAGGGCCGCGCCGGGTTCGTGCTCGCCGAGCACGCCGACGAGCTCGCCGCCACCGCGCCGGCCGCCGGGGTCCACCTGCTCGGACCGTTCGACCAGTACATCCTCGGGCCGGGCACCGCCGACACCGCGCTGCTTCCGAAAGCCCACCGCGCCGAGGTCAGCCGGGCCGCGGGCTGGATCGCCCCGCTGGTGGTGCGGGACGGGCGCGTGGCGGGCACCTGGGAATTCGACGGTGACGAGGTGGTGGTGTCCCTGT
>NZ_JARWRU010001242.1 GCF_029867845.1 Nocardia farcinica
CAGCAGGGTCGCGTCCACCAGCTGCCCGCGGCCGTCGCGGTGGCGCTCGAGCAGCCCCAGCAGGATGCCGTTGACCGCGAGGTGGGCGGTGACGATTTCGACGATCGGCACCCCGACCCCCAACGGATTGCCGTCGGGGTAACCGTTGACGCTCATCAGCCCGCCGAAGGACTGCAACACCGCGTCGTAGCCGGGCAGGCCGCCCATCGGCCCGTCGACACCGAATCCGGTGATCCGGCAATAGATCAGGCGCGGATGCCGCCGCGCCAGCACGGTCTCGAAGTCGAACCCCCAGCGCGCCATCGTGCCCGCCTTGAAGTTCTCCACCACCACGTCGGCGCCCGCGATCAGGTGGCCGAGGATCTCGCGGCCCTCGTCGGTGCGCAGGTCGAGCGCGATGTTGTCCTTGCTGTGATTGAGACTCGCGTAGTAGGCGCTGCTGGCGCCCTCGTCCAGGAACGGTGGTCCCCAGGCACGGGTCTCGTCACCGCCCGGCGCTTCCACCTTCAGCACTTCCGCGCCCTGGTCGGCCAGCATCTGCGCGGTGTAGGGGCCCGCGAGCACGCGGCTCAGGTCGAGCACCCGCAATCCGGTGAGCACGCCGTTGCCGGTCGCGCCGTCGGCCTCGCGCCAGGCGGCGCGCCCGTCGATACCGGTCGCGGCGGCGGTCGGGGAGATGGTCATCGGGAGGCCTCCTCCGCGGTGGCGGCTGTCTCGGCTCCGGTCACCAGGTCCCACGGGTCGGCGCCCTCGTCGAGGATCTGCGCGGCCAGCTCTCGCGCCCAGAAGCGTTCCGAGCCGTAGCGTTCCCGCCAGTTCCACAGCGCCGTGGTGGACCGGCCGAGTTCGTATTCGGCGGTGAAGCCGATCGCGCCGTGGATCTGGTGCCCGGCGGCGGCGATCTCCCTGGCGGCGGCGGAGGTCACCGCCTTGGCGGCGGCGATCGATGTGCGCGCGAGCGCGCTGTCCGCGTCGGCGATCGCGGCCGCTGTCGCTGTTTCCATCAGCGCCGTGCGGGCGGCCAGGCCGGCCAGCCGCTGCTGCACGGCTTGGAAGGCCGCTAGCGGTCGCCCGAACTGGACCCGCTCGGCGGCATAGCGCAGGGTCCGCTCGCGCACCGTGCCCGCGGCGGCGGTCAGCGCCACCGCGTAGGCGAGTGCCCCGCGCCGCCGGAGTTCGGCGGTGCTGACGGGGGAGACGAACAACCGCGCGGGCGCGGCGTCGAATCGGATGTCGTCGAAAGGCGCGCCGAGCAGGTCGCTGCCCGGCTCCACGGTGACTCCGGGAGCGTCTGTGGCGACCAGGGCGACGGTGGGCCGCTCGTCGGCGTCCTCGTCGACGCCGGGCAGCACGACCACGAGGATGCCTGCCCCGGTGGCGTGGACGACGCCGGTGACCGAGCCGTCGAGCACGGCGTCTGGCGTGGGCGGCGTGGCATCTGGCGCGCCGCCGTCGCGTGTGATGCGGCAGTCGGCGCCCGCGACGGCCATCGTGGCCGGCCCGCTCGGCGGCGCTGCGGTGCACTCGGCGACCAGGCGACCGGCCAGCAGCGTGTGCTCGAGCAGCATGGTGAGCGCGCCCCGGCCGACGACCGCGTGCAGGACCGACAGCGCGTCGGCCGTGCTGCCGCCGCTGCCGCCGTGTTCCTCGGGGATGCCGATCTCGGTGAAGCCCGCCTCGGTGAGCGCGGCCCACAGCGCGGCGTCGGCGCCGTCGGCGGGAGTGGTGGCGGGATGGGCGCCGGTACGGCCGACGCGCTCGGCCATCGCGGCCGCCGCGGCCGCGGGCTCGGTGTCCCAGTGGCTCGCCGCGGGCTCTGTGTCCCAGTGGCTCGCCGCGGGCTCGGTGTTCGAACAGCTCATCGCAATCCCATTCCGCGCGCGACGATTCCGCGCAAGATCTCGTTGGTGCCACCGCGCAGGGTGAACGCGGGGGTGTGCAGCACCCCCGCGGCAAGCAACCGGGCGAAGGGGTCGCCACCGGCGCGCCGGGGCTCGACCTCCGTGCACGCCCGGATGGCCTCGACCACCTCGCCTTCGAAGGTGGAGCCGAGATCCTTGACCATCGCCGCGAGCACGTCGGGCTTGCGCCCGGCATCCAGTTCGGCGGTGACCGCCAGCGACATCCGGCGCAACGCCCACGCCTGCGCGGTGAGCGTGCCCAGGACCGTCCGCTGCTCGTCGGTGGCGCCGGTGCGCCGCAACCGCGCGGCCCAGGCGCGCAGCAGTGGCATGGTCGACAGGTACCGCTCCGGGCCGGAGCGTTCGTAGGCCAGTTCGCTCATCACCTGCGCCCAGCCGTTGCCCCGGCGCCCGAGCAGCGCGTCGGCGCCGACCCGCACGTCGTGGAAGATCACCTCGTTGAAGTGCGTGCCGCCGTCGATACTGCGCAGCGGGCGTACCTCGATGCCGGGATGGGACAGTTCGACCAGGAACTGCGACAGGCCGGTGTGCCGGTCACGCGGGCCGCCGTCGGTGCGGGCGAGCAGCACCATGGCGTGGGCGACGTGCGCGCCGGTGGTCCACACCTTGGTGCCGGTTATCGTCCACGAACCGTCCTCGTTCGCGACGGCCCTGGTGCGGACGGCCGCCAGGTCGGAGCCGGCGTCCGGCTCGCTCATGCCGATCGCGAAGAACACCTCGCCCGCGGCGATGCCGGGCAGGTAGCGTCGCTTCTGTTCCTCGCTGCCGTTGGCGAGGATGCCCGGCGCCATCTGCCGGTCGGCGATCCAGTGCGCGGCCACCGGGGCGCCCGCGGCGAGCAGTTCCTCGGTCACCACGAAGCGCTCCAGCAGGGAACGCGCATGTCCGCCATAGCGTTTCGGCATCGTCATACCGAGCCAGCCGCGCGCGCCGAGGCGGGCGCTGAAGGCCGGGTCGAAGCCGCTCATCCAGTTGTCCGGGGCGGGGGTATAGGTGCCCGCGTCGAGTTCGGCGCGCAGGAAGGCCCGCACCTCGGCACGCAACCCGGACAGTCGCCGCTCGTCCACGGGCGCCGGTGGCCGGCCACCGGGTCCCGCGGTCATCGGCCCGGCCCCCGCGACGACCACGCGCCCTCGCCCTTGCGGGCCATCGACCACATCTGCACGCCGCGTTCGATCTCCAGCGCCGAGGACCAGCTGACCGCGGGCGGGCCGAGTTCGAGGCGGGCGCTGTTCATGATCCGCCTGGTCAGGTCGGGATCGGCGGCGGCGGGCGCGGGGCGCTCGGCCCCCGGCGCCCCCTGCGCGCGCCGCGGCCCCCCCCCCCCACCCCCCCCCGACACTTCCGACGACGGCGACACCGACTCCGCCGCCGAGGACTAGACCGTGGGTGAGGTGCGGGCCCGTCAAGTCTTCACCCCGCCTGTGGGGGCCG
>NZ_JARWRU010001243.1 GCF_029867845.1 Nocardia farcinica
AACCGGCACTACGCCGAGATCGACGGCAAGCCGCACGCGATCACCCCCGCGCACACCAACCTCGGCCTCGCCATCGACCTGGCGGGCAAGGACGGCAACCGCTCGCTGGTGGTCGCGGCCATCAAGGGCGCCGACGAGATGAGCTTCGCCCAGTTCCACGCCGCCTACGAGGACATCGTCAAGCGCGCGCGTGACGGCAAGCTGACCGCCGAGGACTTCTCCGGCGTCACCATCTCGCTCACCAACCCCGGCACCATCGGCACCGTGCACTCGGTGCCGCGCCTGATGCCCAACCAGGGCGCGATCATCGGCGCGGGCGCGATGGAGTACCCGGCCGAGTTCCAGGGCATGAGCGACGAGCAGATCGCCGAGATCGGCGTCGGCAAGCTCATGACGCTGACCTCGACCTACGACCACCGCATCATCCAGGGCGCCGAGTCCGGCGACTTCCTGCGCACCATCCACAACCTGCTGATCTCCGACGAGTTCTACGACGAGATCTTCCACGGCCTCGGTGTGCCGTCCGAGCCGGTGCGCTGGCGCAAGGACATCAAGGAACGCGGCGTCGACAAGAGCACCCGCGTGCTCGAGCTGATCGAGGCCTACCGCAACCGCGGTCACCTGATGGCCGACACCGACCCGCTGCGCCTGGTCAAGGACAAGTTCCGCAGCCATCCCGATCTCGACGTCACCCAGCACGGCCTGACCCTGTGGGACCTCGACCGCGAGTTCAACGTCGGCGGCTTCCACGGCCAGGAGCGCATGAAGCTGCGCGACGTGCTGTCGGTGCTGCGCGACGCCTACTGCCGCCACGTCGGCGTCGAGTACACCCACATCCTCGACCCCGAGCAGTTGCAGTGGATCCGCGACCGGGTCGAGCAGCAGCACGTCAAGCCGACGGTCGCCCAGCAGAAGTACATCCTCAACCGTCTGAACGCGGCCGAGGCCTTCGAGACCTTCCTGCAGACCAAGTACGTCGGCCAGAAGCGCTTCTCGCTGGAGGGCGCGGAGTCGGTCATCCCGATGATGGACGCGGTGCTCGACCAGAGCGCCGAGCACAGCCTCGACGAGGTCGTCATCGGCATGCCGCACCGCGGTCGCCTGAACGTGCTGGCCAACATCGTCGGCAAGCCCTACTCGCAGATCTTCACCGAGTTCGAGGGCAACATGAACCCGGCGGCCACCCACGGCTCCGGCGACGTGAAGTACCACCTCGGCGCCGAGGGCACCTACCTGCAGATGTTCGGCGACAACGAGATCAAGGTCTCGCTGACCGCCAACCCCTCGCACCTGGAGGCGGTCGACCCGGTCCTCGAGGGCCTGGTGCGCGCCAAGCAGGACCTGCTCGACAAGGGCGACGGTCCCGAGGGCTTCTCGGTCATGCCGCTCATGCTGCACGGCGACGCCGCGTTCGCCGGTCAGGGCGTGGTGGCCGAGACGCTGAACCTGTCGGGCCTGCGCGGTTACCGCACCGGCGGCACCGTGCACATCGTGGTGAACAACCAGATCGGCTTCACCACCGCCCCGGAGAACAGCCGCTCCACCGAGTACTCCACCGACATCGCGAAGTTCATCGGCGCGCCGATCTTCCATGTCAACGGCGACGACCCGGAGGCCTGCGACTGGGTCGCGCGCCTTGCGGTCGACTTCCGGCAGAAGTTCCGCAAGGACGTGGTCATCGACCTGATCTGCTACCGCCGTCGCGGCCACAACGAGGGCGACGACCCGTCGATGACCCAGCCGTACATGTACGACGTCATCGACACCAAGCGCTCGGTCCGCAAGAGCTACACCGAGTCCCTGATCGGCCGCGGCGACATCTCGCTCAAGGAGGCCGAGGACGCGCTGCGCGACTACCAGGGCCAGCTGGAACGGGTGTTCAACGAAGTCCGTGAGCTGGAGAAATACCCGCCGGGCCCGTCGGAGTCGGTCGAGGACGACCAGCCGGTGCCCTCCACCGTGCACACGGCGGTCGACAAGTCGGTGCTGCAGCGCATCGGCGACGCCTTCATCAACGTGCCGGACGGCTTCAACGTGCACCCGCGCGTCAAGCCGGTGCTGGAGAAGCGTCGCGAGATGGCCTACGAGGGCAAGATCGACTGGGCCTTCGCCGAGCTGCTGGCCTTCGGCACGCTCATCGACGAGGGCAAGGCGGTCCGCCTGACCGGCCAGGACTCCCGCCGCGGCACCTTCACCCAGCGGCACGCGGTCATCATCGACCGCAAGACCGCCGAGGAGTACACCCCGCTGCACAACATCGGCAGCGAGAACCCGGGCTGGTTCGCCGTGCACGACTCGGCGCTGAGCGAATTCGCCGCCGTCGGCTTCGAATACGGTTACTCGCTGGGCAATCCCAACGCGCTGGTGCTGTGGGAGGCGCAGTTCGGCGACTTCGTCAACGGCGCGCAGTCCATCATCGACGAGTTCATCTCCTCCGGTGAGGCCAAGTGGGGTCAGCTCTCCGATGTGGTGCTGCTGCTGCCGCACGGCCACGAGGGCCAGGGCCCCGACCACACCTCCGGCCGCATCGAGCGCTTCCTGCAGCTGTGCGCGGAGGGCTCGATGACGGTGGCCATGCCGTCGACCCCGGCCAACTACTTCCATCTGTTGCGCCGCCACCACCACGACGGCATCCGCCGCCCGCTGATCGTCTTCACCCCGAAGTCGATGCTGCGCAACAAGGCCGTGGTCTCCGACATCAAGGACTTCACCGAGTCGAAGTTCCGTTCGGTGCTGGAGGAGCCCGGCTACGAGCAGGGCGTCGGCGATCGTTCGAAGGTCAAGCGCGTGCTGCTGACCAGCGGCAAGCTCTACTACGAGCTGGCCGCCGAGAAGGCCAAGCAGAAGCGCGAGGACGTGGCGATCGTCCGTGTCGAGCAGCTCTACCCGATGCCGAAGTTCCGTCTGAACGAGGCGCTGGAGAACTACCCGAACGCGACCGACCTCGCCTGGACCCAGGAGGAGCCGGCCAACCAGGGCGCCTGGCCGTTCTACGGCCTCAACCTGCCCGAGCACCTGCCGCAGCGTTTCGGCAAGCTGCGCCGCATCTCCCGCCGCGCCATGTCGGCCCCGTCCTCGGGTTCGTCCAAGGTGCACGCGGTGGAGCAGGCCGAGATCGTCGCCGAGGCCTTCCAGCCGACCAACTGATCTCCACTTCTCACGGCGCGGGGGGGGGGGGGGGGGGGGGGGGGGGGCGCGCCCGCCCCCCGGCGGGGGGGGGGGGAGGCGGGGGGGCGGGGGGGGGAG
>NZ_JARWRU010001244.1 GCF_029867845.1 Nocardia farcinica
TCGCGCCGCCGCGCACGCGCCGCGCGCGGAGCGGGTGGTCGAGGGCTCCGGCCGCGCGGTGGAGTACGTGGCGGGCAGGCGATGGGAGCTCGCGGCCACCGCCTTCTGGCAGGCGCATCGCGATGCCGCGCAGCGTTATTCGGATCTGATCGCAGGGTGGGCCGGGCTCTCGGCGGGGGAGAGCGCCTGGGATCTCTACAGCGGCGCGGGCGTCTTCGCGGCCCGGCTCGCCGAGCAGGTCGGCCCCGATGGCACCATTCTCGCGGTGGAATCGGCGCGATCCGCGGTGACCGACGGCCGGGCCGCGCTGCGCGACCTGCCATGGGTGGACCTGCGGTCCGAGCGGGTGGAGCGCTGGCTCGGCGGGCACGGCGGCCCGGCGCCGCGAGCGGTCGTGCTCGACCCGCCGAGGGCGGGCGCGGGCAAGGAGGTGACGGCCGCGGTCACGGCCGCCGGCCCGGAGCGGATCGTGCACGTCGGCTGCGATCCCGCCTCCTTCGCTCGCGACCTCGGGTTGTACATTCGCGGTGGCTATCAGCTCGCCGACCTGCGAGTTTTCGACGCCTTCCCGGCCACTCACCACATGGAGTGCCTGGCGCTGCTGACCCGCTGACCACCTCGCGGATCGCCTGCGCGCGAGCGTAATTAGAGTCACGGACATGACTGTGTACGTTCTCGCCCAACTGAAGTTCACCGATCGCGCGGCCTACGACCGCTACCAGGCGCGATTCATGGATGTCTTCACCAAGTACTCGGGCACCCTGCTGGCCGCCGACGAGAGCCCCACCGTCCTCGAGGGCGTCACCGATCGCGAGAAGGTGGTGCTGATGTCCTTCCCCGACGAGGCGGCGGTCACCGCGTGGTCGCAGTCGCCGGAGTACCAGGAGATCTCGAAGGACCGGCACGCGGGCGCCGACACGGTCACGCTGCTGGTGAAAGGCCTCGGCCACCGGCCGTCCTGACCCTCGTCACGCCCGGGTGGCGGGTCACGCCAGACACCAGGTGACCCGCACACTCGCGGCGATCTCCGTTTCCCCCAGTTCCACCGGCACCGGCGCGCCGCCCGCCGATTCCGCGGCCAGCGCCACCGCGCGCGTCTTCGGCGCGAACTGCGGCGCGGCCGCCGTGTTCTCGGTGATCTCCAAGACCTGCCCCAGCGCGCGACCCGCCCGCCGGGCGTACCGCTCGGCCTTGGCCAGCGCGTCGTCCCAGGCGCCGTCGCGGGCCCTGGCCAGCAGTCCCTCCTGATCGGCGACGGTCCGCACCAGCCCGCCGAGCCGCACGTCGTCGCCGCCCGCGTCGACCGCGGCCGCGATGATCGCGGCCGGCCCCGGCGCGTCGTCCCGGCCGAGATCGCGCAGCGCCACGGTCAGCGCCGTGCCCGCCACGTAGCCGACCAGGCGCTCCCTGTTCTCCGCCCACACCGTCTCCGAGCGCACTGTCAGCCCGCTGGTGGCGATGTCGGCCTCGGCCACGCCGTGGTCCCGCAACGCGGCGGTGACCGCGGAGACTCGCTGCCCGGCGCGGGCGTAGGCGGCGGTGACCGTCTCGGCGCGTGACTCGACCGAGACGGTCAGCCGGATCAGGTCGGGCGCGGCCTGTACCCTGCCCTGCCCGAACACCGTCACCGTCGGCAAGGAGATCATCCGGTCCTGCTCGCTCTGCTCCTCGGTCACGCCCACACTGTAGGCGCGCTCGGTGTCGCGGGACGGAAAGCGCGACCGAGGCGGTGGTGCGCGGGCTCACATTCGCCGCGACGCGCGGTGAGACGCGCCGCGCTGACGAGGGCTTTTCCGCGATCGCCGCGCGTCGGCGCAGCGAGGTCGGCGGAGTTCGTCCCGAATGCTCCGTAGACTGAGCGGATCAGATGCGTAATCCGGAGGGAGCGAGTTCAGGTGGGAGTGCTTTCCGGGGTCGATTCACCCGAGGACGTCCGCCGGTTGACCGCGGCCGAGTTGCCGGTCCTCGCGGAGGAGATCCGCGAATTCCTGGTGCGCAAGGTGGCGGCCACCGGCGGGCATCTCGGACCGAACCTCGGGGTCGTCGAACTGACCATCGCCCTGCACCGGGTCTTCGACTCGCCGGCCGACCCGTTGATCTTCGACACCGGTCACCAGGCGTACGTGCACAAGATCCTCACCGGCCGCAAGGACCGCTTCGACGAGCTGCGCAAGCGCGGCGGCCTGTCGGGCTATCCGAGCCGGGCCGAGAGCGAGCACGACTGGGTGGAGTCCTCGCACGCCTCGGCGGCGCTGTCCTACGCCGACGGCCTGGCCAAGGCGTTCGCGCTGCGCAAGCAGCGCCGCCACGTGGTCGCGGTGGTCGGTGACGGCGCGTTGACCGGCGGCATGTGCTGGGAGGCGTTGAACAACATCGCCGCCGGGCAGGACCGCTCGGTGGTCGTGGTGGTCAACGACAACGGCCGTTCCTACGCGCCCACCATCGGCGGACTGGCCGACCGGCTCACGGCGCTGCGCACACAGCCCGCCTACGAGCACGCCCTCGACGCGGGCAAGCGGCTGCTCAAGAGCATCCCGCGGGTGGGGGAGTCGGCGTACTCGATGGTGCACGCGGTGAAGGCGGGCATCAAGGACGCGGTGAGCCCGCAGGAGCTGTTCAGCGACCTCGGCATCAAGTACGTGGGCCCGGTCGACGGCCACGACGTGGCCGCCATGGAGGCCGCGCTGCGCCGCGCCAAGGACTTCGGCGGCCCGGTGGTGGTGCACGCGGTGACCCAGAAGGGCCGCGGCTACGAGCACGCCGAGAAGAACATCGCCGACCAGATGCACGCCTGCGACCCGATCGACCCGCTCACCGGGCGCCCGCTGGCCGCGAAGAAGGCACGCGGCTGGACCTCGGTGTTCTCCGAGGAGCTGATCGAGCACGCGCGCCGCCGCGACGACATCGTCGCCATCACCGCCGCCATGCCCGGCCCCACCGGCCTTTCCGCCTTCGGCGAGGCCTTCCCCGAGCGCATGTTCGACGTCGGCATCGCCGAACAGCACGCCATGACCTCGGCGGCGGGCCTCGCCCTCGGCGGGTTGCACCCGGTGGTCGCGATCTACTCCACCTTCCTCAATCGCGCCTTCGACCAGTTGCTGATGGACGTGGCGCTGCTCAGGCAGCCGGTCACCGTGGTACTCGACCGCGCGGGCATCACCGGTCCCGACGGCGCCAGCCACAACGGCATGTGGGATCTGTCGGTGCTCGGCATCGTGCCCGGTATCAGGGTCGCCGCCCCGCGCGACGCCGCCACCCTGCGCGAGGAACTCGGCGAGGCGCTGGCCGTCACCGACGGCCCCACCGTGCTGCGCTTCCCCAAAGGCAGTGTGGGCGAGGACATCAGCGCGGTCGAACGGCTGGAAGACGTCGACGTGCTGCGGGTGGCCGATCCCGACTCGCCCGTGCAGTCCCAGCGCGGCGACGTGCTGATCGTGGCCGTCGGCCCCTTCGCCGCCACCGCGGTCGCGGCCGCCGAGCTCCTCGCCACCGAGGGGTTCTCCACCACCGTGGTCGACCCGCGCTGGGTGCTGCCGGTCTCGGGCTCGGTCGTCAAGCTGGCGGAGAACTACCGCATGGTGGTGACCGTCGAGGACAGCGGCCTGCACGGCGGCATCGGCTCCACCGTCTCGGCCACCCAGCGGGCGGCCGGACTCGACGTCCCGACCCGCGACCTGGGGGTGCCGCAGGAATTCCTCGACCACGCCGCCCGCGACGAGGTCCTCGAACAACTCGGCCTCACCGCGCCCGAGATCGCCCGCCGCATCGCGGGCTGGCTCGACGCGCACTGAGCCCGTCCGCCCCGGGGGCGGGGCGGGCCCCCCGCCCGGGGGAGGGCAGG
>NZ_JARWRU010001245.1 GCF_029867845.1 Nocardia farcinica
CCCCACCGTACCCGGGTTTGGACTGCTGCGCGCGCGGTCTGCGCCCCCACTTCAACATGCCAGTGCGTCGGGCGGGGCAACCACGCCCGGTAACCCCCCCGGCCCGGCCGGAGCCACCAACCGGCCGTGGCCGCGGTAGTCCCGTCGCCCGAGCAGCTTCCGCAGGCCGCCGCTCCGTCCGCGATCGTGCCGGGACAGGCGCATCAGGCGCCCGCGGGCCCGGCCGTGGCCGGGCAGGCCGAACAGCCCGCGGCGGGTCGGGGAGCTGTGGGCGCAGAACAGCAGACCGTCGAGCCCACGGAGTCGCCGCGTGCGGCGGCGGGCTGCGACGCCAGGACCGTCGACCACGGCGCGGTGCCGGGCCGGGCTTCGGGCTCGCCGGGCGGGGAGCGGGCCGGGGCCGAGGCGGGCTCGCCCGACCGTGCCGCCACGGCGGGCGCCGTGAGCCTGGTGAAATCCGGCGCGAAAGCGGACGCCGACCGCTGTGCGGTGGCCACCGGAACCGATGCCGCCACCTCCGCGGGCGGGGCCGCGACGGCAGACGCGGGAACGGATGCGAACGAGCAGGCCGGCTCCGACGAGCCCCGTGCCCGCGCCGAATCCGGCACTGCGGCAGGGACCCCCGTGGCCGATGACGCGGGCGGCGTCGCGGTGTCGTCGCAGGGCGACCCGGGAGCAGCCTTCGTCGCACCGGATTCGCCGCCCCCGCCGCCACCGGTCGCCCCCGCGTTCGATCCGGCGGCACCCCCGCCGGGCGGATACGTCCCCCCGCAGACGCAGCAGGCCTATCCGCCGAATCCCGCCGCGCCACCGCGGCGTTCGTTCGGCACCGCTCTGCTGGTGGCTCCGCTGATCCTCGGCGTGGTGGCCGTGCTCGCCCTGGCCGTCGGTGTCTTCGTGGTGGTGCAGCTGCGCACCGACCCCGCGGCCACGTCGGAGCCGGAGGCGGCGGCCGCGCCGACGACCACCGAGAGCCGGGCCGTCACCTCCGATCCGTTCATGGCCAGCCGCAAGGCGTTTCCGCGTCTGCTGCCGCAGGGCAGCGTGACCGAGGGGCCCGGCCACGGCGACACCACCTGTTTCGCCCATCGGCGCGGGGACACGTTGCGGATCGGGGAACCGGTGCTCGCCGACGGCCCGTGGCTGGTGGCGTGGGAATGCCTGGCCTCGGCGGGCAGCGAGCGGTCTATGGACTACGTGATCCTGCAGTACGAGTCGCCGCGCGTGGTCGCCGACGTGCTGGACAGGCTGCCGCCGTCCGTCGAGTCGGAGGGACGCAAGGACGGCGAGCAGGTCACCCAGCGGTTGTGGGTGCAGGCGGCGGCCGGACAGGTGTTGCGGCACACCGCCAATCTGGCGGTCGCCTTCCCGGCCGAGTCCCCGCGCGGCGCCTATCTGCTCTACGCCACCCACACCGGCGCCTCCAGGCACCCGCTGGCACCGCTGCCCTCGGCGGACGAGCAATTGGCCGCCTGGTGGGAGGACGCCCCGGTCTAGCCCGCCGGTCCGGTCTAGTCGACGGCGAGGGCCTGCACGATCGGCATGCGCGCGGCGCGGATGGCGGGCGGAATCGAGCCGAGCAGCGCCAGCAGCAGCGCCGCCAGGCCGTAGACCAGCAGGACCGGGTCGGGGGAGTAGGCGATGTCGATGGTGACCGCGTGCCCGAGCGCCATGTCGGACAGATACTGTGCGCCCGCCCCGACCAGGAGACCGATGAGTGCGCCGACCACGCCGATCCCGGCGGCCTCGGCCAGCACCGAGCGCAACAGGAACCGGCGGCCGGTGCCGATCGCGCGCAGCACGCCGAGTTCGCGGCGGCGTTCCAGCACCGACAGCATCAGGGTGTTCAGCAGCGCCACCGTGGCCACCAGCACCACGATCCACAGGATGGACCGGCTCATGGCCGAGCCCTGTCGCATGCTCGAGGAGACGGCGGTGACCACCTCGTCGCCGGTGTCGACGTGATAGCCGGCGGGCACGATCGCGGCGATCGCCGCCCGCACCTCGGCGGGATCGGCGCCGGTCTCCACCTCGACGGCCAGCAACGTCTCCCCGGGCCTGCCGTACCACTCGCGCAGATGATCGAGGTCCATCATGATCACGCCGGCGATCGCCGACATGTACGGAATCACCTGCGCCACTTCGACATCGCGCGGCCCGGACGGGGTGTCGAGCACCAGCCGGTCGCCGGCGTCCACGCTCTGGGAACGGGCCACGTCGCGGGAGATCACCACCGCCTCGCCGCTGTCCAGCCGGGGCAGCACCGCTCGATCGACCGAGCCGACGCGCACCACGCCGCGCTCGGTCGGGTAGCCCTGCAACATGATCCGGCCGCCGCCCACGGTCGCGAACGCCATCTGCGCGGGGTCCACCGAGGCCACGCCGGGCAGCTCGGCGATCCTGCTCTTCAGTTCCGGGTCCATGAGCGGGCCGGTCGGGAAGGCCTCCATCGAGCCGGGACTGACGTAGAGGTCGGTCTCGCCCAGCGCGGCGAAGCTGCCGGTGGCCGAATCCACCATGTCCTCGGCCGCGCCGCCGATCGCCACCGTGGCGGCCACGCCGATCATGACCGTCATGGCGGTCGCCCACACCCGGCGCGGCGCGCGTTCGAGCGTGGTGGCGCCCAGGGTGCCCGGCCCGCCGAAGATCCTGGCGATGGCGGCGGCCCCGCGCACGATCGGGCCGGTCGCGGCGAAACACAGCAGCAGTCCGGCGAGGAAGGCCAGCGAGATGGCGGCCAGCGACAGCCGCCCGAGGTCGAGGTAGGCCACCGTGATCGCGGCCGCGACGGTGAGCACGCCCGCCACGGCGGCGAGCCCGCGCAGCAGCGGCGAGGCCACGTCGGCCTGCCCGGAGCCCACCGGCACCAGCGCCTCGACCGGGGCCACCTTGTACACCTGGCGGGCCGCCAGCGCCGCGGCCGCCACGCTGGCCAGCACACAGGCCGCCACCGCCACCGGCACCGCGTACCCGGGCACCATGTACTCGGTGCGCGCCTCCACCGACTGCACCATGGCGGCGGGCAACAGGTCGATGGTCAGCCTGCCGGTGAACATCCCGATCACCGCGCCGACCGCGCCGCCGAGCAGGCCGAGCAGCGCAGCCTCCACCAGCAGGTCACCCACCATCGGACCGCGTCTGCCGCCGATGGCGCGCACCAGCGACAACATCGGCCTGCGCTGGGCCACCGCCATGCTCATCGCGTTGTAGATCAGGAAGGCCGAGACGATCAGCGCGGCCACCGCCGACATGAGCGTGGAGTAGCGCACGATCTGCATGGCCCCGCCCGCCTGGGCGGCGCGCAGATCGGGATCGGCCACCACCGCGCGCCCGGCCACGGCGTCGGTCAGCGCCGATCGCAGCCGCGCCACGTCCGCGCCGTCGGCGGCGACGATCTGGATCGAGTCCAGCCTGCCCGCACGGTCGGTGATCCGCTGCGCCAGCGGGAGCGGCGCGGCCACCAGGTGACCGCCGTTGAGTTTGCGTGAGGTCTCGTCGTCGAGAACCCCGGCGACGGTGACGGTCTGGCCGCCGAGCTCGAAGCGCTCGCCCTCGGCGCGGCCCATCGCCGCGCCGACCAGCACGCCGTTCGGGGTGGACAACAGCTTCGCCGCCTGCGCCCCCATCGGCCCGGCCAGTTCGCTGCCCAACGCGGTGACCGAGGCGTCCGCGCCGAGCAGCAACGCTCGGTCCTCGCCGGTGCCGAGCGGGGCGCGCAACATCGGCACCGCGTGCGCGACGCCGGGGGTGGCGGCCACCGCCGGCAGCAGGTCCTGCGCGAAGCCCGCGTCGGTGATGCCGGTGACCTCGAGCACCGCGTCGCCGCCGAGGGCGCGGGTGAGCCGCTCCACCGAGCCGGTCACCGAGCCGGAGATGCTCAGCACCGACACCAGCAACCCGGCCGACACCCCCATCACCGTCAGCGACATGAGGGTGCGGCCGGGGTGGGCCAGCAACTCGCCGATGTTGAACAGCCGCAACCGGTCCAGCGCCGCGCGCATCAGGCCCGCTCCGCATCCGCGACCGGATCGGCCGCCACCGGCTGCCCGTCGTCACCGTCCGCCGCCCGGGGTTCCGCCGTCCGTTCGGTGCGCTCGACCGAACCGATCCGCCCGTCGCGCAGGGTCACCACCCGGTCGCAGTAGCGCACCGCGCCCAGATCGTGGGTGACCATGACGATCGAATTGCCGTCCCCGGTCAGGTCGCCGAGCAGTTCGAGGATGGCGGCGCCGGTGGCCGAGTCGAGATTGCCGGTCGGCTCGTCGGCCAGGATCAGCGGCGGGTCCATGATCAGCGCCCGCGCCACCGCGACCCGCTGCATCTGCCCGCCGGACAGCTCGGCGGGCCGGTGCTCGGCCCGATCGCCGAGTCCGACCCGCTCCAGCAGTTCCAGCGCGCGTGGTTTCGCCCTGCGCAGCCCGGTGCCGTCGAGCAGCTTCGGGACGGCCACGTTCTCCCAGGCGGTCAGCGTGGGCAGCAGATTGAAGAACTGGAAGACGAAACCGACCTTGTGGCGGCGGAATTCGGCCTGCCGTTCCTCGGGCAGCCGGCCGATCTCCTCGCCCTGGAAGGTGATGGACCCCGAATCCGGGGTGTCCAGCGACCCGAGCAGGTGCAGCAGCGTGCTCTTGCCGGAACCGGAAGGGCCGATGATCGAGGTGAACTCGCCCGGCTCGATCCGCAGATCGACGCCGTCGAGCGCGCGCACGCGCTGCCCGCCGATCCGATACTCCTTGGTGACGCCCGACAGCTCCAGCATGGCCGGTTCCGACATGGGACGAATCCCCCCTCTGCTCCGGTGGAAAAGGCGGTCAGCGCACCGGCGCCGGAGCCGCGAGGTCGCGGCGGACGTACTGGGCGTCGAGCAACGCCCGCAGCGCGGGCTGTTCGGCGCACAGCTCCCGGTACATCTCCTCGGGCGTGCGGCCGTTCGCCGCGCCCAGTTCGATCTTGACGTCCAGATGGTTGCGCCATCGGTAGCCCAAGGTCAACAGCAGACCCTCGACGCCGCCGAAGAGACGGTCCAGATCCGGCAGTCCGGCGAACAGATCCGGGTCGGCCGGGTCGACCGCGGCGCGGGCGAGCACGGTACGCACGATCTCGGTGCGGGCGTGCTGATCGGTCCAGGTCATGTCGATCACCTCCGTGCCTGTCCCCGCGGTGCCGCGGGGTTCGACGGAATCGACGCTACGGGCGCGCGGCGCTGCGATCGTCGTGCCGGGGCACCGAATCCGCGTCCTACCGTGGTAGGAGCCGCCGCCCGCTCGCGGCACGATGTGACCGTCGACCGCCCGGGGCTAACCTGAACCCATGGACGTGCTGCAGGCCACACCGGCGGGGGTCCGTCCGGCCGCGCCGGTCGGCGCCGCGAGCAGCGTCCGCGACCGCCTCGCCGCCTTCGCGCGCCATCCCGTGGCGGTCGCGCGCCGTCACATCGACGAGCTGCCCTTCGACTACCCGCCCGCGGTGCTGTTGTGCGCCGACCTGGCGATGCTGGTGGTCAGCGTGGTCGCCGTCGCGCAGCGCCACGAGTACTTCCCGTCGCCGGTGCCGCTGCTGGCGCTTGCGGTGGTGCACCTGCCGGTGGCCCTGTTCTGCCTGCTCGGATTCACGCCGCGGCCGACCGCGCTCGCGGGCAGCGCCATGCTCGCCACCGCGCTGCTCCTGCTGCAGCCGGTGTCCTCGGACTTCGCGCCGTTCCTGCTGGTGCTCGCCGTCGGCGAGGTCGCCGCCATCGCGCCGAAACGCTACAGCGCGCCGTTCGCGCTGCTCGCCGTCGCCGAACTGCTCGCCTTCGATCTGAGCGGCCGGCTGGCCTGGAGCGACGGCGGCGAACCGGTGCAGGGGCTGCTGATGTACTCGGCCGGGGTGGCGCTGGGCTGGATGGTCGGGGTCATGCTGCGCTACCAGCGCCACTTCCTCTACCAGGAGCGCGAGAGTCAGGCCATCCGTGCCGAGCAGGCCGCCGACGAGGAACGCAGGCGCATCGCCCGCGAGGTGCACGATGTCATCGCGCACTCGCTGAGCATCACGCTGCTGCACCTGACCGCGGCCAGGCATGCCTTGCAGACCGACCGCGACGTGGACGAGGCGGTGGAGGCGCTGGTCGACGCCGAACGCCTCGGCAGGCAGGCCATGGCCGACATCCGCCGCACCGTTGGGTTGCTCGGCGAGCGCAGCACCAGCTCCGCGCCCGAACCAGGGGTGCGCGATCTGCCCGAGCTGATCGCCGATTTCACCAAGGCCGGGCTGCGCTTCGACGAGATCCGCATCGACGAGCACCTGGACGCGGTGTCGGCTGCGGTGGGGCTGGCGATCTACCGGATCGGGCAGGAGTCGCTGGCCAATGTGGTCAAGCA
>NZ_JARWRU010001246.1 GCF_029867845.1 Nocardia farcinica
CTCCCCCCGCGCTCCGGGGCCGCGGCGGCGGGGGTCCAGCGCCCCCCCACCACCCAGTCGATGGCGCGGGTCAGCTGCGAGACGTCCTCGGGGTCGATGGCCGGGAACATGCCGATGCGCAGCTGGTTGCGGCCCAGCTTGCGGTAGGGCTCGGTGTCGACGATGCCGTTGGCGCGCAGGATCTTCGCCACCTGGGCGGCGTCGACGCCCTCGGCGAAGTCGATGGTGCCGACGACCTGCGAGCGATGCGCCGGATCGGTCACGTACGGGGTGGCGTACTCGCTGGCCTCGGCCCAGCTGTACAGGCGCGAGGAGGAATCGGCGGTGCGCTTGACCGCCCAGTCCAGGCCGCCGTTGCCGTTGAGCCACTCGATCTGGTCGGCGAACAGCAGCAGGGTGGCCAGCGCCGGGGTGTTGTAGGTCTGGTCCTTGGTGCTGTTGTCGATGGCGACGGGCAGCGACAGGAACTCCGGGGTCCAGCGGCCGCTCGACTTGATCTCCTCGACACGCTCGAGCGCGGCGGGGCTCATCAGCGCGATCCACAGACCGCCGTCGGCGGCGAAGCACTTCTGCGGCGCGAAGTAGTACACGTCGGCGTCGGTGATGTTCACCGGGAGGCCGCCCGCGCCGGAGGTGGCGTCGATGGCGATCAGGGCGTGCTCCGAGCCCGCGGGGCGCTGCACCGGGATGGACACGCCGGTGGAGGTCTCGTTGTGGGCCCAGCCGATGAGATCGGCGGCGGGATCGGCGACCGGCTCGGGCGCGCTGCCCGGCTCGGAGGACACGACGATGGGATCACCGATGAACGGGTTGCCCTTGGCGACCGCGGCGAACTTGCTGGAGAACTCGCCGTTGGTCAGGTGCAGCGAGCGCTCCCGGATCAGGCCGAAGGCGGCCGCGTCCCAGAAGGCGGTGGTGCCGCCGTTGCCGAGCACCACTTCGTAACCGTCGGGCAGCGAGAACAGCTCGCGCAGCCCGGAGCGCACGCGGGCGACCACGTCCTTGACCGGCTTCTGCCGGTGCGAGGTTCCGAACACCGAGGCGCCCACCCGCACGAGGGACTCGAGCTGCTCCGGGCGAACCTTGGAAGGGCCGCAGCCGAAGCGTCCGTCGGCGGGCTTGAGGTCGTCGGGGATGGTGGGGAACGCAGAGGTCATGGCCACCAGGGTAAAGCGTGTCCTACCTGCCCGATCACAGCGGGTGGGCCTCGGCGCGCCAGGGGAGCGCCGAGCCCGCCACGAGCGTGTGACCGGTGTCGCACGGCCCGCGCGCGCACTAACGAACCGCCCAGGGCCAAGGCGGCAGCGAACTCCCTCTGGCGGCCGTGCGGGGGGCGCCCCCCGCGCGGCCGCCCGGCCGCGCTGACGGCCGAGGCGCGGCGCGAACTGCTGCTGCGCGGCCTTCCCGGCACCGCGCTGGTGGTGGGGGTGCGTCCGGTGCGCGGGCGCCGCGGGTGGCCGCTGCCCAAGCCGCCGACGCGCCGGATCGGCCCGCGGCGAACCGGCGGCGACGATGGCGAACGGCTATGGCAGGTCAGGGTGCGCCTGGACGGTGAGCTGCCCTACGACACCGTCGTGCGCCAGCCGGTGCCGCGTGCGGACCTGCCGCGCATGCTCCCCGGCGACACGGTGCTGTGCCGGGTGGACCCGGGCGACCGAGGTCGCGTCGTGCTCCACCTGGGCAGCGCCTCGGCCGCGGCGGGTGGGG
>NZ_JARWRU010001247.1 GCF_029867845.1 Nocardia farcinica
CGGGGGGGGGGGGCGTGTCCGCCTTGGCCAGGGCCCTGCGCGGCGCCCGGGGGGGGGGCGGGGGGGCCCTCCCGGCCCTGCGCTCCGACCCCCCCGGCGCGGGGGCGCGCGGCGGCCTCCTCGGCGGCGCGTTCCCACGCGGTGGCGGGGTCGGCGCCGAGGGTGAGCAGGTCGGCGGCCCGCAGCAGGGCCGCGCCCAGTTCAGCGGGGGCGTTCGGCGCCACCGCGGCGGCCGCATCGGCCATGGGCAGGCCGGCGCGCAGGCACGCGGCGAGCAGATCGAAGACCGAGGCGACCGCCAGTGGGTCGTTCGCCGCGCGGCGGGCGGCGGGGCCTCGTCGCGGCGGCGCGGACCCCCCTGTCATCACCATGGCCCGGAGGCGGGGACCGGGGCCGGTGCGGGCGGGCCAGAGGGTCAGGGCGGCGGCGAGCAGCAGGGCGGCGACCGCGCAGATCCCGGACACGGCTCACACCAGCGCTTTCCGGGTGATCGCGTCGGTCCACAGCAGTCCGGCGCAGGCCAGGGCGGCACCGAGGGGCAGCAGCACACCGCCTGCCGCGGTGGTGAACAGCACGCGCAGCGGCCTTGCGCCCATCAGCTCCCCGAGCGCCAGGCCGAGCAGCGGCAGGCCGGACAGGACTGTGGCGGTGGCACGGGCGCCCGCCATCGCGGCCGTGCTGCGACGCCGGAAGCGCACCCGCCCCGCGAGGTCGGCGCGGGTGGCGGCGAGCAGTTCGGCCAGCGCGAGGCCGTGCCGTTCGGCGACCTGCCAGGCGTCGGCGATGCGCCGCAGTTCCACCCCGATCACCGACTCGTCGGCACGCAAGCCGTCGGCGCCGGAGCCGCCGAGCCTGCCGCGGGCCGCGCTCACGGCGAAGGCCGTGGCCGCCGCACCCGCACCGGATTCTCGCGCGGCCACCTCGGTGGCGGCGCTCGGATGCGCGCCCACCCGCAACTCCCCCACCACCGCTTCCAGCGCGTCGAGCAGCCGGGCGCACTCCGCGTCGTGCGCCCGGTCGCGCCGGGTCCGCCGCCCCCCCACCGTCAGGGTGACCGCCCCGGTCGCCCCCGCGATAACCCGCCCCGCGCCCCCCCCCAGC
>NZ_JARWRU010001248.1 GCF_029867845.1 Nocardia farcinica
CACCGGCTGGCGCACCACCTACCTCCTACTCGCCGCGATCCTCGCAGCGGTCACGATCCCGGCGCACTGGTTCGGGCTGCGCGGGCCCTGGCCCGCCCCCCCGCCACCGGTCACAGCCGGCGTCGACCGCCACGACCAAGACCGCGGGGCACCGGGGCCGCCCCCCCCCCCACCCCCCCCCCCCGCCGCCCGGGCCCACCCAACCCGGCCGCCGCGGGTGCGGTGTCGGTGGTGCTCACGCGCCGCGCGTGCCGGGCGCGGCCAGCGTGATCAACTGCGGCGCAATACTTTCGGTGGAGTTTGCGGGAGCGCCGCAGCAGCCGCCCCCGGCGGTGTCGGTGTCGGCGTTGGGGTCGTCGAACACTCCGGCGCCGCCGCAGACGCCGGTCTCGGGCAGGGTGAGCTCGACCCGGCGGGCGGCTTCGTGGTCTCCGGCGAGTTCGGCGGCGATGGAGCGGACCTGCTCGTAGCCCGTCATGGCCAGGAAGGTCGGGGCGCGCCCGTAGCTCTTCATCCCCGCGGAGTAGAACCCCGGCTCCGGATGGGCCAGCTCGAGGACACCGTGCGGGTAGACCGTGCCGCAGGAATGCACGTTCGGGTCGATCAGTGGCGCCAACCGCACCGGCGCCTGCAACGCCGGATCCAGCTCCAACCGGATCTCCGACAGCCACGACAGCTCCGGGCGGAACCCGGTCACCGCGACGACCCGGTCCACCTCACCGATGCGAGCCCCGGAGTCCGCGACCAGATCCACCCGCCCGTTGCTTCCGGGTTCGATCGCGGCAGTGCGGAATCCGGTCACCACGCGCAGCAGTCCCGCCTCGACCGCACGGCGCGCACGCTCGCCCAGAGCACCACGGGCGGGCAGCTCGTCGGCGTCACCGCCGCCGAAGGTGGTACCGATCTCCCCACGCCGCAACACCCACGTCAGGCGGGTGCCCGGCTCGGTCTGCGCGAGCCCGGCCAGGGCCACGATCGCGGTGAGCGCCGAGTGCCCGCTCCCGGCGATCACGGTGTGCGCCCCGGCGTAGCGCGCGGCGATGGCGGGGTCATCCAGGTCCGGCACCCGGTAGCCGAGCACCCCGGCCGCCTCGGTGGCGGTCTCGCCGAGGGCGGGCAGCCCGTCGCCGCCCAGCGGGTTCGGCGCACCCCAGGTGCCGGAGGCGTCGATGACCGCCCGCGCGGTGATCCGCTCCTCGCCACCGTCGCCACGGCGCACGTGGACGGTGAACGGCTCACTCTCCCGCCCGGTGTCGACCACCCGGTCGCGGCCTCGGCGGGCCACGCCGACAACCTCGGCCCCGGTGCGCACCACACCGTCCCCCAGCGCGGCCGCCAGCGGTGTCAGGTAATCGCGCTGCCAGTCCTGCCCGGTCGGGTAGGCCTCGGCATCCGGTGCGCTCCAGCCGGTGGGCTCGAGGAGCCGGGCCGCGGCCGGGGCGATCAACTCGCCCCACCTGGAGAACAGCCGCACATGATTCCACTCGCCGACCGCGGCACCAGCGGTGTCACTGCGTTCGAGAACCAGCGGGGCCAGGCCGCGCTCGGCCAGCTCGGCGGCGGCGGCCAGCCCGGTGGGGCCGGCTCCGATCACGATCACGGGCAGATCGTCGTTGCTCATCACATCTCTCCATTCATCGACGGTCATCGATTTATGGACGCGACTGTATCGACCGGCGTCGATGAAAGCAACCATCGACAGGCATCGATAAAGCGAGGGGTTCCGGGTACCGTGAAGCCATGACCTCCCTCGACATGCCCGCCGTCCGCGACGCCGGAGCCGCGCGCGCCGAGGTGGAGCCCCTACCGGTCGCCGAGGCGAGCACGTATGCGGCCTGGTTCGCGTGCCTGGCCGACCCGACCCGGGTGCGGCTGCTACACCAGGTCGCCGCCCGCCCGGGCGGGACCACGATCGGCGAACTCGCCGAGGCGCTCGGGGTCGGGCAGCCCACCGTGTCCCACCACGTGCGCAAGCTCGCCGAGGTCGGGTTCGTGAGCGTGTCCAAGCATGGCACCGCCAGCGTGGTCGCGATCAATCCCGCCTGCTGCACCGGCCTGCCGCATGCCGCCGACGCGGTCATGGGCGCACTCGGCCAGCGCCCCTGCTGCCCGTCCGACGTGCCCGCCGACGTCACCGTGCGCGAGATGACCGACGCCGACCTGCCCGTCGTCGCGCGCCTGGGCGGGCCCACCGCGACCCAGGACTGGCTGCCCGAGCACCGCTGGGTCGCCGAGCGCGAGGGCCGCATCGCCGGGTGGGCCGCGTTGTCGCGCCCCCCGTTCGGCCCCTTCGACGACGGGATCGCCGAAAGCGCGGTGTTCGTCGCCGAGGACCAGCGCGGCCGCGGTGTCGGCAAAGGGCTGATCCGCTCGCTGGTCATCGCCGCCGACGGGGCCGGGCTACGGACACTGAGCACCGGAGTCCTGCCCGCCGACCGCGCTGGGCTCGCCCTGCACCACTCCGCCGGCTACCGCACCGTCGGGGTGCGTGAGCGCCTGATCGACATCGACGGCACCTGGCACGACGTCGTACTGCTGGAACGCCGCAGCCCCGTCAACTGACCCCGCAGCCCCGTCAACTGACCTCGCTGCCCGGTCACGCCGGGGGTGTTCACCGGATGTTCGCTTGCCCGACGGGTTCGATACCAGTCAATATCGATGTATGTCGAAACAGCCGCTACCGATCACCCCGATCCAGGCGTGTACCGCCGCGCCGCTCGTGCGCGAACCCCTCACCCCCGCCGCCGCGATCGAGCTCGCCAGTGTATTTCGAGCGCTGTCGGACCCGGTGCGGCTGCAGCTGCTCAGCTCCATCGCCTCCCGCGCCGGGCAAGAGGCGTGCGTGTGCGACATCTCCGCCGGAGTGGAGGTGTCCCAGCCGACGATCTCCCATCACCTGAAGGTGCTGCGTGAGGCCGGGCTGCTCGAATCCGAGCGCCGCGCCTCCTGGGTGTACTACCGCGTCGTCCCCGCGGCGATGGCCCGGATCGCCGAAATCCTCGACGCCCACACCACCGGCGCCGGTGAGGCGGTGCCGGCATGACCGCCACCACTCCCGCACCCGAGGCCGCGGTCGTCGGCAAGCTGTCCACCCTCGACCGGTTCCTGCCCGTCTGGATCGGCGTCGCCATGGCCGCCGGGCTGCTGCTCGGGCGGCTCATCCCCGGCCTGGGCGACGGCCTGAGCGCGATCGAGATCGACGGCATCTCCCTGCCCATCGCGATCGGCCTGCTGATCATGATGTATCCGGTGCTGGCCAAGGTCCGCTACGACCGCCTCGACACGGTCACCGGCGACCGCAAACTCCTGCTCGGCTCACTGGTACTGAACTGGCTTCTCGGCCCCGCGCTGATGTTCGCCCTCGCCTGGATCTTCCTGCCCGACCTGCCCGAATACCGGACCGGGCTGATCATCGTCGGCCTGGCCCGCTGCATCGCCATGGTCATCATCTGGAACGACCTCGCGTGCGGTGACCGCGAAGCCGCCGCCGTGCTCGTCGCCCTGAACTCGGTCTTCCAGGTCATCATGTTCGCCGTACTCGGCTGGTTCTACCTCTCCGTCCTGCCCGGCTGGCTCGGCCTCGAGCGGGCCACCATCGAAGCCTCCCCGTGGCAGATCGCTAAATCGGTACTGATCTTCCTCGGCGTCCCCCTGCTCGCCGGCTACCTCACCCGCCGCTTCGGTGAACGCGCCAAAGGCCGCGACTGGTACGAGACCCGACTACTTCCCACGATCGGGCCGTGGGCGCTCTACGGGCTGCTGTTCACTATCGTGATCCTGTTCGCCCTGCAAGGCGACCGCATCACCTCCCAGCCCCTCGATGTGGTCCGCATCGCGGTCCCGCTGCTGGCGTACTTCGCGATCATGTGGGGTGGCGGCTACGCCCTCGGCGCCGCGATCGGTCTCGGCTACGCCCGCACCACCACGCTGGCGTTCACCGCCGCGGGCAACAACTTCGAACTCGCCATCGCCGTCGCGATCGCCACCTACGGCGCTACCTCCGGCCAAGCCCTCGCAGGCGTCGTCGGTCCCCTCATCGAAGTCCCTGTCCTCGTCGCACTGGTCTATGTCTCCCTCGCCCTGCGCAAACGGTTCCGTACCGACACCGCCAACCCCGTCGAAGGGAGCGTGCGGGCGTGACCGCCACGATCCCGTCGGTGATGTTCGTCTGCGTGCGCAACAGCGGCAAGTCCCAGATGGCCGCCGCGCTCATGCGCCAAGCCGGCCCCGGCCTGGTCCGGGTCCACTCGGCGGGCACCGACCCCGGTGCAGGACTCAACCCCCTCTCGGTGCAGGTGCTCGACGAGGTGGGCGCCAGCGTGGAGGGTGAACACCCGAAACTCCTCGACCCGGCCGTCGCCGCGCACGCCGACGTCGTGGTCGTGCTCGGCCGCGAAGCCGAACTCGACCTGCCATCCGGTCCGCGGCTGATCCGCTGGGACACCGACGAACCCTCCACTCGCGGGATCGAGGGCATCGAACGCATGCGCCTGATCCGCGAGGACATCACCGCCCGCGTCCGCGCGCTGCTCACCGAACTGATCGCCACCCACCACCAGCCGACGGAGAAGCCATGTCCGACAGCCCCGTAGCCCACGCCCGCTACCTGCGCGAAGACCTCACCGTCGACCAAAAGGTCGCCCTCGCGACCGCCGCGACCCGCCTGGGCCGCGAATTCGACGGCGTGTTCGGCATCGAAACCATCGAACGGTTCCTGCACACCTCCTACGACCAGTTCGCCGGCCGCGCCACCGTCATCAACTATCTGCCGCTACTGGCCGAACGCTTCGCCCGCCAGCGCCTGCACGCCCTCGCGAAGGTGGAAGGCAAGGCCCACACCGGCACCCCGACCGTGCTGTTCCTGTGCACCCACAACGCCGGCCGCTCCCAGATGGCCCTCGGATTCTTCACCCACCTCGCCGGCACCCACGCCGTGGCCTGGTCCGGCGGCAGCGAACCAGGCGACCAGATCAACCCCGCCACCGTCGAAGCCATGGCCGAAGTCGGCATCGACATCACCGGCGAATTCCCCAAACCCTGGACCGAGGAAATCATCCAAGCCGCCGACGTCGTCATCACCATGGGCTGCGGCGACGCCTGCCCCCTCTACCCCGGCCGCCGCTACGAGGAATGGACCCTCGACGACCCCGCCGACCTCA
>NZ_JARWRU010001249.1 GCF_029867845.1 Nocardia farcinica
ATAACCCACACCCCCCACACGCCGGCCGCCGCCTCACCCTCGCCTCACGCTCCGCCGATTCGCCACTCCCCGATCGGGTTCGCCCCGTCGGGCGCGCCGTTGCGCCGAATACCCGGTTCGGATGCGGAGTCGGCCGATCACCCGTCGGTTGAACAGTGGATATGCAGGTTCGACGCGAACCGCGACGATTGTCGCAGCGTGATCCACGACCCGCGATCGAATGGAGTATCGGTGACAGCCGGTGACGAAGCAGCGGTGGACAGGGCGATTCAGCGGCGGACGCCCGACCCGGAACAGCTACGACGGTCGACCCACTTCGGACAGGATGTGGGGCGGCTGACAGCGAATACCGATCGGCGGGTCGCCGGCTCGGAGCACGACCGGCAGGCCCGATCCGCCACGAAGTCCGCGACCGCGAATGTCGAGATGGCGCTCGACAGGCAGTGCGACAGCGGAAGCCCCGCATTCTGAGCCCGGTACGCCGTTGCCTACGAGGTCGGCAGCCCCAGGAAGGTGATCTGCGTCCAATCCTTGGCGAAACTCCCTGCCGGGATGACGTGGGCGTCGGCGAGTCGATTGCCGGAGTCGATCGTGCCGATCACACCTCGGCCCGAATCGGCCGCGTAATACAGGATGCGGTCGTCGCTCAGACCGGTGATCTGGGTCCAGTCCGTGGCGAAACTTCCCTCCGGGATGACGTGGGCGTCGGCGAGTCGATTGTCGGAACCGATGGTGCCGATGACGCCTCGACCGGAGTCGGCGGCGTAGTAGAGGATGCGGTCGCCGCTGAGCGCGGTGATCTGCGTCCAATCATTGGCGAAACTCCCCTCGGGTATGACGTGGGCGTCGGCGAGTCGATTACCGGAATCGATGGTGCCGATGACGCCGCGGCCGGAATCGGCCGCGTAGTAGAGGATGCGGTCGGACATCGTCTTGCCTCTCGTGTGTGGGTTCGGGATGGTGGCGGGAGAGCGGCACCCGCGTCGATGAACGTGTGCCTCACCGGAGATCTGCTCATCGGTGGAGGTGACGCCTTCAGCGTGGCCGCGGCGGGCTCGGAACACACGAGTAGTCCGCTACCCGACCTCCCCCGTGACCTCGGCTCATCGGTCCGAGCTGGGCGAGTGGGCGGCCGAATCGAAACCACTTTCCGGGAATTGGCTCTGTCGCGGGCGCGGAGCCGGCGGTTGGATGCCGATATGGATGTCGACCAGGCCGATTTCGTCGAAACACGCGGCAGGGCGGTCGCGATCGAAGCGTTCCGGCTCGCCGCCGATCATGTGGTCGCGCTGACAGCGGCGGTGCCGGCGGACCGGTGGGACGCGCCCGCATTGGGGTCGTGGACGGTGCGCTCACTCGTCGGTCACACCGGCCGGGCCCTGAGCACCGTCGTCGAATACCTCGCCCGGCCCGCTGTCGAACACACCGTGCTCTCCACCGCGGACTACTACACGCGCGCCGCCGAGCGGGTCGATGCCGAGTCGATCCGGCTGCGGGGCGAGCAGGCCGGGGCCGACCTCGGCGAGCGCCCCGCCGAGGCGATCCGGGAGCTGCGGGACCAGGCCGTGCGGGCGCTGGCGGAAGCCGGCGACAGGATCGTGCCCACCGCGGTGGGTGGCATCCTGCTGTCGGACTACGTGCCGACCCGCACCTTCGAACTCGCCGTCCACGGTCTCGACATCGCACGAGCCATCGGCCTGCCTGCCGTGCTCCCCGCCGAGGTCCTGCGTGCGGTGCTGCCGGTCGCGACGGAGCTGGCGGTGCGGCGGGGACACGGCGAAGCGGTGCTGCTCGCCCTGACCGGGCGCGACGGACTCCCGGCCGGATTCGGCGTCCTGTGACGGCGCCTGCGGCGAATGGGCACTACCTCGTGACCGGCGGGAGCCGGGGTATCGGGGCGGCGATCGTGCGCGCCGCGGCGACGGCGGGGCACCGGGTGAGCTTCACCTACCGCGACGACGCCGACGCCGCCGCGCGGCTGGTGGGTGCCCTCGGTCCGCGGGTGCGTGCGGTGCGCGCCGATGTCGCCGACACCGCCGGCGCGGGGGATCTCGTCGAGTCGGTGGTTCGGGCAGGCGGGCCGTTGACGGTGCTGGTCAACAACGCGGGCGTCACCGGCAGGCTCGGCGGCTTCCTCGGCACATCCGAGTCCGAGGTCAGGAATGTGTTCGACGTCAACGTGTTCGGGCTGTGGGCGATGACGGCGGCCGTGGCCCGGTACTGGTCGGGCGCCTCGCTGCCGGGGGTGGTGGTGAATATCAGCAGTGTCGCGGCGAACACCGGGGCGCCCGGCGAATACGTGGGCTATGCCGCGTCCAAGGCCGCCGTGGACGCGCTGACGCTGGGACTCGGCCGTGAACTGGCGCCGCACATCCGCGTCGTCGGGATCGCGCCTGGCACCACCGACACCGGCATCCACGCGGCCGCCGGTGATCCGGGCCGGCCGGCCCGTGTCGCCGCGCGCGTGCCGCTCGGCCGCGTCGCCACCGCGGCGGAGATCGCGGACGCGGTCGTGTTCGCGGCGAGCGAGCGCGCCTCCTACCTGACCGCGACCACCATCGCGGTGACCGGAGGACTGTGAGGTTCCCGGGCGATGAATTCTCTTCGCCCGGACCGTCTACCCGGCATGAGGAAACTGAGCTACGGGATCGGTGTGTCCCTGGACGGCTACATAAACGACCGCGACGGCCGCATCGACTGGACCGACCCGGACGAGGAACTGCACCAGTTCCACAACGACCGGTTCCGCGAGATCGAGATCTCCCTGCACGGCCGCAAGCTCTACGAACTCATGGCCGAGTACTGGCCGCACATCCCCGAGGACGCCTCGCCGATCGAACGCGAATTCAGCGAGCTGTGGACCGGCAAACCCAAGGTGGTCTTCTCCCGCACGCTCGCCGACGTCGACTGGAACAGCACGCTGGTGCGGGAGAACGCCGTCGAGGTGGTGCGCGAACTCAAGGCCGAGGGTGACGGGGTGATGGAAGTCGGCGGGGCCGGTCTCGCCGCTTCCCTGTTGCCCCACGGGCTCATCGACGAGTACCTGCTGTTCGTCTCGCCCGTGCTGGTCGGTGGCGGGACTCCCCTGTTCCCCGCGTTCGACAAGCGCGTCCCGCTCGAACTGGCGGAGACCCGGCAGTTCGCCACCGCTCTCATGCTGCGCTATCGCGCCGGGAACTCTTCCGCGTCGGCGATGAGATAAGTACACTAGAATTATCTCATTCACTCGGGGGGTGCTGTGGTTCAGCGGCGGCAACAGTCGGCCGACACGACGCGGCAGGAGTTCCTGGCCGGGCCCGGCGCCCTGCTCGGCGGACCGGCCAACGTGATCATGCAGTTGAGCAACCCGGGCGTGGGCCGGGGTGTGGTGGAGAGCACCGTCGAGAGCGGCCGGTTCGACCGGCATCCGCGCAAGCGCGGCCGCACCACGCTGACCTATCTGGCCGTGGCCATGTGGGGCACCGACGAGGAACGCGAGGCCTACCGGGAGGCGACCAACCGCTCACACCGGCAGGTGCGCTCCACCCCCGACAGCCCGGTGAGATACAACGCCTTCGACCCCCGGCTGCAACTGTGGGTCGCCGCCTGCATCTACATGGGCACCGTCGACTCGCTGAACTACCTCTACGGGCCGCTCGGCGAAGAACTCGCCGACGAGTTGTACCGGGATTCGGCGCGATTCGGGACCACCCTGCAGATGCCGCCGGAATTGTGGCCCGCCGACCGGGCGGCGTTCGCCGAGTACTGGGGATCGGCGATGTCGCAGATCTCGGTCGACGACGAGGTGAAGGCCTATCTGCTCGGCCAGGTGGTCGGCCTCGGCCCGTACAACCGCGCGCAGCAGCTGGCGTTCCGGCGGATCAACCGGTTCTTCACCACCGGATTTCTGCCGCAGCGATTCCGCGACGAACTCGGTCTCGACTGGGGGCCGCGCAGGCAGCGCGCGTTCGAGATCGTCATGCGCGCCATCGGGCTGGCGCTGAAGGCCGGACCGGAGCGGTGGCGGCGCTATCCGCTGGACAAGCATTTGGCGAACATGCGGCGGCGGCGCGCGGCGGGCAGGCCGCTCATCTGAGCGCCGATGCCAGGACGATCCCGCGCGCACTGTCGTTGTCGATCGAACCGGGGTCGATCGAACCGGGCGAGCCGATGCCCCACCGGGCGGTCATCGTCGGCGGCGCCGACCGGCGGCCGGGGCTCAGTGCGCCGCCGGGGCCCCCGTCTTGCCCTTCTTCTGGGGGATCAGATGCATGATCGCCACGACGATCGCGCCGAGGACGAGACCGACCAGGGCCGAGGCCACCGTGCCCGCCGTCCACGACAGCACACCGCCGATGCCGTTGTGCACCAGCTCGCCGAACCAGTGCTCGAGATCGTGCAGACGGTCGGCGGGCCAGTGGAATCCCGCCTCGCCGACATTGACGACGAGGATGTGGCCGCCGACCCACAGCATGGCGGCGATACCGACGACGGTCAGCACCGACATGACCTTCGGCATGGCCGCGACCAGGCCTCGGCCGACCTTGCGGCTGAAGGAGGACGAACGTTCGGCCAGCGACAGGCCCACGTCGTCCATCTTCACGATCAGCGCGACGACGCCGTAGACCAGCGCGGTGATGAGGAACGCCACGATGATCAGCACACCGAGGCGAGTGAAGAACGGCTCGTCCTCCACCGACGACAGCGAGATGACCATGATCTCCGCCGAGAGGATCAGGTCGGTGCGGATGGCGCCGGAGACCATCGCCTTCTCGAACTCCGGGCCCGCCTGGGCGGCGGGGCCCGCCTCCTCGTGGTGACCGCCGGTCACTGCCTCGTAGACCTTCTCCGCGCCCTCGTAGCAGAGGAACAGGCCGCCCGCGATGAGCAGATACGGCAGCGCCTGTGGCAGGAACTGGCTGAGGAGCATCGCGACCGGCAGGATGATCAGCAGTTTGTTGCGGATCGAGCCCAACGCGATCTTGCGGATGATGGGCAGTTCCCGGTCGGGGGTGAAGCCGTGGACGTAACGGGGCGTGACCGCCGTGTCGTCGACGACCACACCGGCCGCCTTGACGCTGGCCTTGCCCGCCGCCGCGCCGATGTCGTCGATGGATGCCGCCGCCGCCTTCGCGAGCAGTGCGACGTCGTCCAGCAAGGCGACGAGACCACCAGCCACGAGACCCTCCCTCTCCGTAAATGCGCGAACCGCCCGCGGTGCGGCCGGAATCGAACCGTTCCGAACCGCGGGCGGCGCGGCGAGCGACGGGCGCTGGTCAGCTCGCGGGCGAGAGCCTGCCGTCGACCATCTCGAGGATGCGGTCGCAGTGCTCGAGGATGTCGTGGTCGTGGGTGACCATGACGGTGGCGACCTTCGCCCGGTGGGTCTCCTCGGCGAGCAGGGTGACCACCTCACGGCTGCGGGCGCGGTCGAGGGCGGCGGTCGGTTCGTCGACGAGCAGCACGGCCGGGTCGGTGACCAGGGCGCGGGCGATGCCGACCCGCTGGCGCTCGCCGCCGGAGAGCTGGCCGGGACGCTTGTCGGCGCGATGCGACATGCCGACAGAGGCGAGCAGTTCGGCGGGGTCGCGGCCGGGGCGGCCGGTGATGGTCGACATCAGCCGCAGCTGGTCGATGGCCGTCAGGGCGGGCAGCAGGTTCGCCGACTGGAAGACGAAACCGATGTTGTTGCGCAGGATCTCCGCGAGCTTGGACTGCGGCGTCGCGGTCAGGTCGATGTCGCGGAGGGCGACGGTGCCGCTGCTCGGGGTGATGAGCCCGCCCGCGACGGCGAGCAGGCTGGACTTGCCGGAGCCGGACGGGCCGACGATGGCGACCAGTTCGCCCGCGGCGACGTCGAGGGTCACGTTGTCGAGCGCGGTGACCGTGCTGTCGCCGTCGCCGAAGCGCAGGGTGACCTCGCGCAGGCTCAGGCCGGTGGCGGTGAGGGTGCTCATCGGTTCTCTCCCAGAGCGGTCAGCGGATTGATGCGGGTGATGCGCAGGACGGCGAGGCCGGCGCCGACGAGGCCGAGGACGACCAGCAGGACCGCGCCGCGCGTGACGGGTCCGGCTTCCAGCGCGAAGGGCATGCCGGTGCCGGTCAGGCCGGAACCGAGGCCGAGACCGATCGCGACACCGACGGCGACCGCGGCGACCAGGATGAACACCGCCTGCATCAGGCTGTCGCGCAGCAGGTAGCCGGTGGAGGCCCCCAGCGCGCGAAGCACTGCCAGCTCGCGCATGCGCTGCACGGTCCAGATGCTGAAGAAGGCGCCGACGACGAGCGCGGAGATGGCGTAGAGGAAGGCGATGATCATCGACATGGTCATCATCTCGGCGGAGTAGCCGGGCGAGGCGTCGAAGGACTGCTCGAGGGTCTTGCTGGAGGTGCCGGCGGCCTCGTCGCCCGCGGCGAGATCGGGCACGGCGCCGTCGACGCCCTGGATCGCCACCACGCTGGCCTGGGTGTAGATGCGCGGGTCCATCTCCGAGCCCGCGGGCAGGCCGCTGTTGATCTCCTGCCAGGTGCGCAGCGGCACATAGGCGATGTCCACGTGGCCGAAGGTGCGCTTGTCGGTGGTGAATCCGACCACGGTGAGCTCGGTGCCGATCCGGTCCACGATCACGCTGTCACCGACCCGCACACCCTCGTCGGCGGCGCTGATGCTGAGCACCACATCGCGTGGCCCGCCCAGCCCGGCGCCCTCGCCGACCTCGGGTTCGAGGAAGGAGCCCGGGGTGATGCCGAAGACGGTCAGGTCGATGGCGGTTCCGTCGCCGGTGTGCGCGTTGACGATGGTGTTGCCCATGAGTTCGGCCGCCGCCACATCGGGGCGCGCGGCCCAGTCGGCGGCCTGGTCCTCGGTGACGACCGATCGGGAGAAGGCGGAGTCGGTCTTGGTGCCCTCGGAGAAGGCGAAGGCCTGCACCGGGGTGCGTTGCAGGCCCGATACGCCGTCCTCGACCAGGCCCGAGGACAGGCCGGACAGGATCACCATCAGCACGGAGATCAGGGCGATGACCGAGCCCATGAGCAGGACACGGGTACGCGCGAACAGCAGTTCGCGCACGGCGAGAAACATACAGCGGCTCCTAATTCGGGGCGTCCGGTTCGACCCGGCTGGTGCGGCCCGGTCGACCTCGGGCCCGTCGGTTCAGCTCGTCACAGCGCCGCGGCGCGGCGGGCACGAGGGTGGGGCATGGGGCGATTCGAGCAGATCGCGCGCCCGAGTGCCAACTTTTGCTGACAGGGTGTCATCAAAATCTCGTGCCGCGTGCGGTGTAGGCTCGGCCGGTCAACAATCCGCACCGAACCGGAGCAGCAATGTGCCTATTCTGAACGCGGGGCACACCGTTGCCGAACACAAGAACGCTACCCGCGGCCGCATCCTCGCCGCCTTCGCCGAAGTGCTCGGCCGCGACGGCTGGGACGGGGTGTCGGTCAAGGCGGTGGCCGAGCGGGCCGGACTGACCCGCACCGTCCTCTACAACTACTTCGCCGACAAGTCCGAGATGCTGCTGGCCTGGTCGGCGCTCGAGGTCGAGCGCTTCCTGGCCCGCGTGGCCGAGGAGATCGATCCGATCGACGATCCGCGCGACAAGCTGGAGGCGGTCGTCACCCTGGTGCTGCGCGAGTTCGCCGGACCGCACCCGGTCACCCCACCGGTGATGAGCCTCATACCCGACCAGGCCGCCCTCGAATTCTCCTCCGGGCTCAACCAGCTGGAGAACCTGGTCTTCGAGATCCTCGAACAGGGCGAGCGAGCCGGGGTGTTCCGGCTGGTCGACGCCCGCTTCGCAAGTCGCTGCATCCTCGGCTGCCTCGACCCGCACCGGCAGACACTGGCCAACGGCGCCCCCGCCGACGAGGTGATCGCCCAGGTCGTGCCGTTCGTGATGGGCGCGGTGGGCGCGGGTCCCGCGGTCGGTCCCGATCCGCACGAGAGCGCGACCGGGACGAGGCACGCGGCGGCATCCGACGAGCGCGAACCGCTGTCCGACCAGCGCGACTGAGCACCGCTCCCACGCACGCGACGGCCGGTCGGCACGGCCGTCGTGGCGCGGTACCGGCATCGCGAGGACACTGAGGGACAACCAGCCCACCCCCGTCACGAGGAGCACCCGATGGCAACGAACGGGCCTTTCGGCATCGACCCGGAAGATTTCGAACGCGCACTCCGTGAGGCGGGGACCGAACTGCGCGACCTGCTCGCCAAGGCGGGCGGCTACCTGGACAAGGTGGACAGCGCGGGCGTCGGTTCGCTGAACTCGGTGTTCGAGCGCTTCGTCCAGCCCGACCGCCCCCGCCCGCCACGGCCGGAGGGTGAGACCGCCGGAGAGACCGGCAGCGGGGTGTGGGCGATCTACACCATTGACGACAGCGGCGAGGCCAGGGTCGATCAGGTCTTCCCCAGCGAACTCGAGGCGCTGCGCGCACACCGCGACAACACCGACCCCGGCCGGCGTGTCCGTTTCCTGCCCTACGGGGTTCCGGTGAGCGTGCTCGACGCGCACTGAGCGCCGCCGCCGGGCTGTTCGCGAGCTAGCGGGCACCCTCGCCGCCGACGACACCGTCCAGGTCGATCACGCGACCGCGGTCGACGCTGACCCAGTCGCGGCCGCACACGTACGGGCGCAGCCGGTCGGCGATCAACGCCAGGTCGGCCGCCGACTTGGGACGTTGCAGTTCGTAGACGTGCGGAAAGGCGGCCATACCGGTGACGACCCGCCACAGGGCCAGTGCCTGCTCCCCCGCGGGCGGATCGACCAGGACCGGGCCGAACAGGCACTGCTCGCCGTCGAGGAACAGGGTGGGCACGCCGAAGCCACCCGCCGCGAGCACCCGCTGGTGATCGCGGGTGACCTCGTCATGGGTGCCGGGGTCGGTGAGCGCGTCGTCCAGCACGGCCGCGCCCACACCGAGCTCGTCCAGCAGGCGCGCGGCCTGCTCCGGCCGGTGCGGGCTGCCGCCGCGCTCGTGCAGTTCGGCGCCGATCAGCGCGTACCAGCGGTCGAGCAGATCCATGTCGCGACGGCGCAGGGCGGCGCCGATACGCATGAGCGACCACCCGTAGGACCAGTCGCGCTCCCACGGGAACTTCTTGCCCTCGACGTGGTTGACCCACTCCAGGCTGAAGAAGCGCCAGCGCACGGTGAAACCGAGCTGCTCGCGCACGTTGCGCAGCCACAGCGAGGTCTGATAGGCGAACGGGCACATCGGGTCGAAATGGAAATCCACACTCGCCACGTCGGTTGTTCCGGCATCCATGCCGACCAGCACACCAGGCCGCGGCCCGGCGGCACAACGGTGGTTGAGGGTCGTGGGACGGGTAACCGGCCGGCATGGACATGCCGACGGTCGGAGTCGAAGAGGAATTCCTGCTCGTCGAGCCGGACACCGGCGCTCCCGCCGCCCGCAACGAGGCCGTCGCGCGAACCGCGCGGGCACACGGTCTCGACCTGCAACTCGAGCTGACCCGCTGCCAGGTGGAGACCAGCACCGACGTGCACTCGTCCATCCCGGAGCTGCACGCGCAACTGCGGGAACGGCGCCGCCTGGTCGCCCGGTGCGCGCGCGAGGAGAACGTGCGGCTGCTCGCGGTGGCCGTCCCGCCCACGGTGCCCGAGGACTTCCCGGTCACCGACACCCCGCGCTACCGGTCCATCGCCGACAACTTCGGCATGATCGCCCACGAACAGGGGCTGTGCGGCTGTCACGTGCACGTGTCGGTGCCCGACCGGGAGACCGCGGTGCGCGTCAGCGACCACTTGCGGCCCTGGCTGCCGGTCTTCCTCGCGCTGACCGCGAATTCGGCCATCTACCGCGCCTCCGACACCGGCTACGCCAGCTGGCGGTCGATCCTGTGGCGGCGCTGGCCCAGCGCCGGGCCGCCGCCGCGATTCGGTTCCGCCGCCGGCTACGACGCCATGGTGCGGATGATGCTGACCAGCGGCATCGCCCTGGACGAGAAGATGGTCTATTGGGACGTGCGGCCCTCGATCGACTACCCGACCGTGGAGGTCAGGGTCAGCGATGTGCCCGCCACCGCCGAGGAGACCGCGCTGCTCGCGGCCCTGGTCCGCGCCACCGTGCACACCGCGCGCCGCGCGCTGGCCGAGGGGCGGACAGCGCCCGACGTGGCCGCGGAGATGATGCGCGCCGCGTACTGGAAGGCGGCGCGCAGCGGCATGGAGGG
>NZ_JARWRU010001250.1 GCF_029867845.1 Nocardia farcinica
CCCCGCCTTGGGGGCGGGCCCCCCCCCCCGCCACGAGCATCTCGGCGAGCTCGATCTCGCCGGGATTGCCGATGCCGTTGATCATCCCGCGGCGCACGCCCGCGGTGACGGCTTCGGTGATCGCCGGGTGGGCGTAGCCCAGCAGATGCGGGCCGTAGCCGCCCGACAGGTCGAGATATTCGTTCCCGTCGAAGTCGCGGACCTTGCCGCCTGCCGCGGATTCGACGAAGACCGGAAAGCCGCTGGGGAAGAAGTACCGGTCGATGTGGGTGGGGGCGACGAGACTCTCCCCGGCTCGGTCGCGCAACTTGAGCGAGGTCGGCATCTGTTCGGCGAATCCGGCGGAGAATCTGGCCTCCACCTCCGCGCTCATGTAGGGCGAGTACCGGTCGGTGAACCGCCGCGCGTTCGCCCAGATGTCGATGTCCGGGTCGATCTGGCCCGCGAAACCCTCACAGGACAGGAAGACCAGCTCCACCTTCGTGAAGTTCGTGGTGTAGCGGGAGCCGTATTTGCGCAGCACCGCGCTGACGTCGTTGAAGTACGAGATCGTCGACCACTGGCTCGAACTGATGTCGAAGTGGTAGCGCAACACCTCGGCCATGTCCGCGTCGTAGGCGGCCCTGTTGCGGTGCAGTTCCTCGCCGGCCAGCACGAAGTACTTCGTGAACCGGTCGATGGCGTTCTGCCATTCCTTCCGGGTGCAGGCGTAGTAGAACGACGACAGTCCCCACTTCTCGTCCTCGCTGAGCTCCACGGTGACGCCGTAGTCCAGGAGGATGATCTGCCCGTCCCGGCCGAACATCACGTTGCCCGGGTGCGGGTCGCCGTGGCAGACCCCGTGCATGTACAGCATCGTGTAGATCACGTCCTGCAGACGCCGGGCGAGCCTGTCGCGCGGAATGCCGACCGCTTCGGCGTTCTTGCCCGGGATGCCGTCCATGAACTGCATGACCAGCATCCGCTCGGTCACCAGTTCGTCGATCACCGCGGGCACCTGGACGTAGGGATGTCCGGCGAAGTTCGCGAAGATGCGCCGTTGCCTGCTCGCCTCGTAACTCATGTCCGCCTGCGGGCGCAGCAGCCGGGCGATCTCGTCGAATCGGGTGGCCACATCGAGCTCGCGCAGGCGTGGCGTCGCGCGATTGACGAGGCCGAGCATGGTGGCGATGGCCCGCAAGCTCTCCTCGATCTGCTCGGGCACACCGTCCTTGACCAGCTTGACCGCAACCTTGCGTCCGTCCGCCAGCTCGGCGACGTGCACCTGGGCCACCGAGGCGCTGGCCACCGGAACCGGGTCGAATCGGCGGAAGACCTCCGACAGCGGCCTCTTCAGCTCGCGTTCCAGAGCCCTGATGCTCTGTTCCCGGCTCATATGAGGCGTCTGGTCCTGCAGCGCGCGGAGCGTGGTCACATAGTCCGGGCCGAACAGATCCGACCGGGTCGCCGCGATCTGCCCCATCTTGATGTAGATCGGTCCCATCCTGACCAGGAAGTCGAGGATCGCTTCGGCGCGGCGACGCTCCCGGCTCGCCGGATCACGGTCACGCAGGGACGCGAGGGAGTATTCGGCCAGACCTCTGGCGGTGAAGACGCCTGCGCGGGCCAGATGCTTGAGCATCCTGTCACCTCTTCTGTCGGAGCTCAGAGAACGAAAGAGAAAGCGGCGAAGGACATCCCGGCGCTGCCGACCCAGCCGACGGCTCGGTCGCCCTGGCGCAGAACGTCCTGCTCGACAGCAGAAGCGATGGCCGCGGGAACCGATGCGGACACGATGTTCCCCGTGCGTTCGAAGACGTGATGTACCGCGTGTCCCAGCCCGACCTTGTCGGCCATCCCTTGCCAGTACCGCTGGCTGGAGGCATGGGTGAACAGCGCGGTCACGTCCTCGATCCGCGGCGCCAGGCGATCGAACACCGCGAACCCCTCGGCAGCGCCCTGCTCGTGCATCTCGAAGCCGAACGAGGTGAAATACCCGACACCGTTGGCGGCGAGTTTCTCGGAAGGGTCGCAGTATCCCTCGTATCCCTCCAGCGTGACGTTGCACAAGGGCGCCAGGTCGGGTCGCGACGCGAACTCGAAGCGCCACGGCTCGCCGCCGTCGGCGGTGAGCACCGTGGCGGTGGCCGCTTCGCCGAGCGTGTAGGCCGGGAACACCGATTCGAGCGCCGACAGGTCGGACAGGCGGAACAACTGCGGGAAGACCACACCGCCGGGACGCAGATTGCACTCGGCGTTGACGATCATCGCGGTGCGGTGGGTTCCGTTGCGGAACAGCGCGTCGGTCACCTGCACAGCGCGGGTCCAGCTCATACAGGCGTCGAGGATGTCGAAACAATGCGCGTTGCGCAGTCCGAGCGCCGCCGCCGAATGATAGGCCCCGCCCGGCTCGATGAATCCGCGCCCGATGCCGGTGTAGATCAGCAGATCCACCTCCGCCGGGGTGATGCCGGCGGAATCCATCGCCGACTCGGCCGCGCGACGGAGCAGATCGATCGGACGCTCCCCCTCGTCGAGCCACCGCCGCTCTCGCGAGCCCGCGTAGCGCAGGTAGTACTCCACCTTCCGCAACGCGGCGTCGAGGTCGCCGTCGAACTCGTCGGCGCTGTGCTCGCCGATCCACTTGATGATGTCGTCGTTGGTCACCGTCCGGGTGGGAAGTGCCGCGACGGCCGAACGTAGTCTCATCTCACTGCGCTCCCACTCCGGTCGAGTCCCCGGCCGGTGTCCGGGCGGCGGCGTCCGTGCCGGGCACCAGGAACTCGGCCACGACCTCCACCATCTCGTGCACCGACCCCGCATCCCAGATCAGTTCGGGCGGGAACCGCTTTCCGCACCACGTCTCGAGACGTTCGTGCAGATCCATCTGATCGACCGAGCCGAACCCGTTGTCCACGAGCGAGCGGTCGAAGCTGACCTTGCCCGCCTCGGTGCCGAGTTTCTCGGCGGCCCACTCGCCGACCTGGGTCGACAAACCCTGCCTGATCAGTTCCCGCATCGACGGCATCCCACCGCCCCGCGTGACTTCCGTGGTAGCCCCGGATTCCTCGGCGATCGTCACGATGCCCTCCCAACGGTGGATCTCCTGCAATGCCCCGGCCAGGTAGTCGGCCCTGCACTGCTGCCTGCGCAGCTTGCCGCTGGTGGTGCGGGGGATGGTTCCCGCGGCGATCAGCACGATCGCGTCCGGCGCGAGACCGTGCCTGCGCGAGACGGCCGTGTGCACGGCGGTGACCAGTTCTTCGGGACGGCGGCCCGCCTCGGCGCGGTACTCCGCCACCAGGACCAGCCCTTCCTGCCCCTCACGCTCGACCGAGAAGGCGATCACCGCGCCGGCGCGCAACGCGTCGTCAGCGGCCACCACGGCGGCCTCGATGTCTTCCAGGTAGTAGTTGACGCCGTTGACGATCATCAGGTTCTTCACCCGGCCGCAGATGAACAACTCGCCCTCGTACAGGAAGCCGAGGTCACCGGTACGCAGGTAGGTGCGCCCGGACTCGTCGCCTGCGATGCGCGCGCCGAAGGTGCTCTCACTGTCCTGCGGGCGGTTCCAGTAGCCGGGTGCGACGATCGGACCGCTGACCCAGATCTCGCCCAGTTCGTCCGGCCCCGCACGCCGGCCGGTCTCGGGTTCGACGATGGCCACCTCGGTCGCCTCGACCGTTCCCCCGCAGCCGACGAGGACGGTGGAGCCCTGCTCCCCGGTCGCGGGCACGACGCGCCTGGACCCCAGGGCGCCGCCGTCGAGTCGCAGCGTGCGGTATCGGCGATCCGGCGTGCACGAGGTGACCTTCAGCGTGGCCTCCGCGAGACCGTAGCCGGGCGCCAGCGCGGTCGACGCCAGGCCGTGTGGCGCGAACGCCTGCTCGAAACGTTCCAGAGTCGCCGCGCGCACCGGCTCGGCGCCGTTGGAGACCACACGCCAGCTGCTGAGGTCCAATTCCCGGCGTTCGGCCGCGCTGATCTTGTCGACGCACAAGTCGAACGCGAAATTGGGTGCGCCACTGTGTGTTCCGCGATACTCGGTCACCGCGGCCAGCCAGCGGAAAGGATTCTTCACAAACGTGGACGGCGCCATGAGCACCGCGCCCGCACCGGCGTAGATCGGCATGAGCACGCCGCTGACCTGACCGAAGTCGTGGAAGTGGGGCAGCCACGAGACGACGACCCCGGTCGAGTCGACATCCCACGAGGCGGCCAGTTCCAGGCACTGCTGCAGGGCCATCGCGTGATCGATGATCACGCCTTTCGGCACGGAGGTCGATCCCGACGTGTATTGCAGATAAGCGATGTCCGTACCGGCGGATTTATACACGTCCGCCACCGGCAGGAGTTCTTCCGAATTTCCGTAGAGCTGACCGGTGAATTCCGAGGAAACTCTCGGAAGCTGTGCCGTGAACAATTCCTGCGAAAGCGACGACATACCGGAAAGAACTTCCCGGGTACTCACCACGCCGGCGGCGTCGCAATCCCGGGCCACCGCTTCGACATGACTCACACGATTTCGTTGCGGCGGAAAGAGCGGCACTGCGACCAGGCCGGCGAAGAGACAGGAGTAGAACGATATGACGTACTCCAACCCGGGCGGGTGGAGCAGAAGGACGCGATCCCCTGGCGAAAACTCCCTGGTCAGACGGGCCGCCAAGGCGCGGACACGCCATTCGAGCGCCCCATAGGAGAGCGCATCGGCCTGCCGCCCGTGCTCGTCGAGGAAGACGTATGCGATATCGTCCCTACGCTCGTCGACGCGTGCCCGAAGAAGTTCGTTCCAATTACCGAAAATTGGCGTGGAGGTATGACCTGACAATGACATGGGCACCCCGATTGATTCCCTGACGATGGCGCACTGAATCGACGACGACCGCCCCGACGGCCTCGCCGACACCCCTGAGATGCGGACCTGAATTTAGTGAATGCGGCTGCAGTACTTCTGCGCAGAAGAATAGCCGACGCGCATATCACGGTCAACCGTTCGGAAAATAAAAAGCGCCCGTATGACATCGATGTTAAACAACTACTCTCCATGAAAGACTCGGGGCGCGAGCCTCGGTTCGGATGCCCTCGCCCGCCTGGGCCCGCAGCAACATGCCCGCTGATGCGTCGCGCGCCGCGGCGGCGATAACCCTCGTGGACGATCGACCAGATCAGCGCTACCGTCGGTCATTCCGACGGGCGAGGAGAGGAAGCCTGCAGATGGTGGTGGCAAATCCGGGTGGCGCCGGCGTCGGGGCCGACCTCGGGCTGACCGAGCTGGCCGCGGCACTGGCCGCAGGCACGGTGAGTTCGGTGGCCGCGGTGGGCGCGGCGCTGGACCGGATCGAGGCGAGCCAGGCGGGGATCAACGCCTTCCGGGTGGTGCGCCGGGAGGCGGCGCTCGCCGAGGCGGCCGAGGCGGATCGCCTGCTGGCGGCCGGGGAGCGGCTGCCGCTGCTCGGAGTGCCGATCGCGGTGAAGGACGACACCGATGTCGCGGGCGAGACGACAGCCTTCGGATGCGGCGGCGATTTCCCGGTCGCGGGCGAGGACGCGGAGGCGGCGCGGCGACTGCGCGCCGCCGGCGCGGTGATCGTCGGCAAGACCACCACCTGCGAGCTGGGGCAGCTGCCGTTCACCAGCGGGGCGGCCTTCGGCCACACCCGCAACCCGTGGAGCCGCGAGCACACCCCGGGCGGCTCCTCGGGCGGCTCGGCCGCCGCGGTCGCGGCGGGGCTGGTGCCCGCGGCGCTCGGCTCGGACGGAGCGGGGTCGGTGCGCATCCCGTCGGCGTGGACGCATCTGGTCGGCATCAAGCCGCAGCGCGGGCGCATCTCCACCTGGCCGCACGCCGAGGCCTTCCAGGGCCTGACCGTGAACGGCCCGATCGCACGCACAGTGGCCGACGCGGCGCTGCTGCTCGACGCGGCCGCGGGCCCGCATTCCGGCGACCGGCACACCCCCGCGCCGATCAGGGCGAGCGAGGCGGTCGGACGCGATCCGGGAAAGCTGAGAATCGCGCTGTCGCTGAACATCCCGTTCACCGCCACCAGGACCGCGCTCGACCGGGAGGTGGCCGAGGCCGTTCGCTCGGTGGCCTGCACCCTGCGCGGACTCGGCCACACGGTCACCGTCGCCGACCTGCACTACGGGCTGCTCATGGGCGCCTGCTTCCTGCCGCGCTCGATGGCGGGCATCCGGGAGGCCTATCGGCGGATGCCCGGCGCGGTGGTGGACCCGCGCACCGTGGCGAACGCGCGGCTCGGCCTGGTGCTCGGCGGTCCGGTACTGGCCGCGGCGCGCCGGGCCGAGGCATTGCTGCACCGGCGGATCGGCGGCTTCTTCCGCGACTACGACGTGGTGCTCGCGCCCACCACCGCCACTCCGCCGCCGCGGGTGGAGGAGATCGACGGCATCGGGGTGGGCGCGACGAACGCCTTGATCACCGCGGCCTGCCCGTACGCGTGGCCGTGGAACGTGCTCGGCTGGCCAAGCGTGAACGTGCCAGCCGGCTTCACCGGGACCGGGCTGCCGCTCGGTGCGCAGCTCATGGGACCGCGGGCCTCGGAACCGCTGCTGATCGCGCTGGCCGCGCAACTGGAAGCCGAGCGGCACTGGCAGCGGGAGCGGCCGCGGCCCTGGTGGTGACCGCCCCCGGGCGCCCGGCCGGCGCGCCTAGTTCCCGCCGGGTGCCGCCCACTCCTCGAGCTCGCCGGCCTCCGCGGCGTCCTGGCGCGGTTCCGGCGGGCAGCCGGTACCACCGATACGCGCGCCCGTCCCGTCGATGGCCTCGGCGCCGGGATACATGAGCAGGCACCGCGAGACCGGTTCCGCGCCACGCAGATCCGTGGCCAGGATGGCGATCGGGGCCCGCTCGGCGATGCGCTTGTGCTCGAAGTCCAGCGTGCCGCTCGCGCCGGTGTACGTCGTCTGGAGCAATTGCGCGGCCACCGCGGCACGGTTCGGCAGGCGATCGGCGGGCCTGCTGTCGATCACGGCCTTGCCGAACACGCCGACCACGTCGTAGCCGAGGGCGAGGCGGTCGCCCGGCCAGTTCGGCGTGTACCCGTCGTCGATGTCGGGGTGCGCGCGCAGGAAGGCGACCAGTTCGGGCAGGCCCTGGCACAGCTGCACGTGGTGGCTCGTCGGCCGGGGACCGGTCACCTCACCGTCGCGGCACCGCGCGCCGCCGAGCATCACCGACGCCGCGTAGGCGACGTAGCGGACCGTCGACCACGGCGGAATCGATTCGACCGCGTGCGGATCGGCGAGCACCCGGGTGAGGGTGTCGTTGCCGAGGATCACCGGTCCCCGCCCGGCCTCGCAGTTCCCGCCCGCCCGCTGGGCGAAGTTGGTGAACTCCTCGTTGCGGGCGGCGTAGAACAGCAGCGTCTCCGGCGCGTCGTCGGTCCGGCAGGTCGGGGCCACGTCGACCCAGTCGAGAATTCGGAACGGGATGCCCCGCTCCCGCAGCTCCTCGGTCAGATCGTCGATCAGATTGGTGACGTAGATGTCGCCGCTGTCGCGGCGTGCGACGACGTCGGCGGAGGCGTACAGCTCGACCTCGGAATAGAACCGTCTGCCCGCCCTCGGGCTGCCCGCCGGATAGCGCGCGCCCGCGATGTAGTCGGCGATCAGGGCGGCCTGGCGGGCGTTGTTCGGCACCGCCTGGAAGTACAGCGGCGAGACCTGCATCAGCGAATCCGCCGACAGCGTCGTGCTCACCACCGGCACACCGAGATCGCCGAGCAGGTCGATGGCGCGGCTGGTCTCGGCGGTGCTGCGGTCCATGCCGATCACGCCGAGCACGCCGGGATCGTCGGCGATCAGGTCGGCGAGGTGCTCGTTCACCACCGTCACGGCCCTGGACATCCTGGTACCGCCGTTGGCGATCACCACACGCAACAACGGGGTGCCCGGACCGCGATTGTTCAGCCACAGCTCCTGCTGCACCGCCACGCCCGCCAACTCCTCCGCCTGGGCCAGCGGGTACTGGATGCTGGCCTCGTCGTGGGCGAAGCCCGCGAAATAGATCAGGGTCACCAGCGGCCGGGACGCCTCGTCCTCGTGCCTGCGCTCGGCGGCGCGGTTGAGTTCGAAGATCCGTTCCTGCACGGCACGCAGCTCGGGGTTCGTGGAGAAGATCCGGTGCGCGTTGTCGCTGTAGCCCACACATTCGCCGTCGGCCGTGGAGACCGACACGCCCCGCGTCCACGGCCAGTGCGAACAGGGCTCGCCGCGCAGCGGAGGCAGCCACACCACGGCGGCTGCCGCCACCAGCACCACCGGGAGCAGGGCGGACATGGCGACGAACCAGCGGCGGGCGGCCAGCGGCGGGGCGGGCGGCACCGCGAGAGCGGCGTAGTCCGGGTCCCGGATGTGGTCGCGCACCGGCTCGGGCAACCGCACCCGCAGTGGCAGGAACCACGCGCGCGGCCGCCTGCTGGTGCGCATGTGCTCGATGTTGCCCAGCCAGGTCCGCAGCGGGTCCGGCTGCTGCCCTGGCGGGTAGCGGTCGACCAGGGACTCCAGGGTGGGCAGCATTGCCAGCTCACCGACGTGGGCGAGATCGCCGGGTGCCGGTTCGGCCGGCGCGGTCTCCAGGCAGGCCACGATCACCAGCGGATCGAACAGGCCGGTCTCGTTGCGGATGTCGTTGATCAACGACAGCAGCCCGGCCGCCGCGCTGCCCTCGGCCACCGGCCCGAGCAGCGCCACCGGGTAGGCGGTGCGCCGCCAGCCCGACGGTCGCCAGAGCGGGCGGCGATAGGCATCGCGCAGGTCTTCGAGGAAGGCGTTGACCAGCAGTTTGGCGACCTGCTCCTCGTTCTCGTCGTTGCGGCCGGAGGCGGTGAGGCGTACGGCGAAGCCGAGGAAGCTGTCGGAGAGCTGGGGCGCCAGGTAACGCTGGTGCATGAACCAGCGGGTCACCTTCGACATGCCGGGGATACGACCGCTGACCCACAGCCACAGCCGCAGCACCGGCCACAACGCCAGCACGCCGAACACCATCCGCGAGACCACGTCTCCGGCGGCCGCCTCGCTCGCGTCGCCGGGCGAGGCGGCCGGTGTGCCGCTGCGCAGCAGACGGGGCAGGCGAGCACGCAACTCCACCGTCGCCTCGGTCTCGTCGCTGGTGACGCGCTGGCGGGTCAGCCAGTCGGCGGTGCGATAGCGGGGAAAACGGATCGGGCCCATCGCCGTGTCGTCGCCGGAGAAGCCCTCCACCAGGCGATGCACGATCGGCAGGCAGTGGCCCTCGACCTCCTCGCCGGTGGCGTTCGGGTCCGGCCGCAGCGCGTCGGCGGGCAGTCCCGGCGCCGAGAGGTCGACCCTGGCACGGGGCGTAGCGCGGCGACCGCCGGATTCGCCCAGCCAGCGGTAGATCTCGACCAGCAGCGGCGAACTCGCCGGGACGCCCACGAGGCCGACGACGGGCCGGGGCAGCGGCCGTCTGCGGCGCAACAGGGTACGCAGCACGCGGGGCCGGGCGTCCGGGACATTCAGCGCCCGAACGAGTTCGAGCAGTTTGCCGATATCGCCGCTGTTCGGGGCGCCGCCGCCCGCGGTGTCGTTGCTCTCGGGCACTCGACGCCCCTCCCCCGGTGATGCTGCCGCGGGCCGCACGTGCCGCTGTGCCCGCGTGTAACGGGCGACTGTACCGCCCCGCGGGCCGTCCGGCACGTCGATCCATCGGCTCGTCGGCCCGATGTCGCTGTGCCGTAACACTTCCCGCCCGGCGAGCTACCTCCCGGCGCGCGCCGGGCCGGACGACAGATCCCGGGACGGCGCGCCCGGAGAGTCAGAAGCCGAGCTTGCCCAGCTGCTTGGGGTCGCGCTGCCAGTCCTTGGCAACCTTCACATGCAGGTGCAGATAGATGCGCACCCCGAGGATGCTCTCGATCTGCTTGCGGGCGTTGGTGCCGACCTCCTTGAGCCGGGCGCCGCCCTTGCCGATGACGATGGCCTTCTGACTCGGCCGCTCCACATACAGCAGCGCGTGCACGTCGAGCATGTCCTCGCGCTCCTCACGCGGCAGCACCTCCTCGATGACCACGGCCAGCGAGTGCGGCAGCTCGTCGCGCACGCCCTCGAGGGCGGCCTCGCGGATGAGCTCGGCCATCAGGGTTTCCTCGGGCTCGTCGGTCAGCTCCCCGTCCGGGTAGAAGGCCGGACCCTCGGGCATCTTCGAAGCGATCACGTCGACCAGCACCTCGACCTGCTCGCCCTTGACCGCCGAGACCGGAACCACGTCGGCGTCCGGGCCGAGCAGCTGGGAGACGGCGAGCAGTTGCTGGGCGACCTGGTCGCGGCTCACCTTGTCGATCTTGGTGACCACGCCGAGCAGGGTGGTCTTGGGCGCCATCTGCTGGATCTGCTGCACGATCCACCGGTCGCCCGGTCCGATCTTCTCGTCGGCCGGGATGCACACCGCGATCACGTCGACCTCGGAGTAGGTGTCGCGGACCAGGTCGTTGAGACGCTGGCCGAGCAGGGTGCGCGGGCGGTGCAGACCGGGGGTGTCGACCAGGATCAGCTGGGCGTGATCGCGGTGCACGATGCCACGAATGGTGTGCCGGGTGGTCTGCGGCCGCGAGGAGGTGATGGCGATCTTGGCGCCGACCAGCGCGTTGGTCAGCGTCGACTTGCCGGTGTTGGGCCTGCCGACGAAACAGACGAAGCCCGAGCGGAATTCGGTCCGGCCACTGTCAGCCACCGTTGGCCTCCGACCCCGCCGCCGCCGCGTCGTCGAGAACATCGAAGACCGCCCCCGCCTGGTCGGCGAAGATGATCCGCGCCGTGGGCGAGACCTCCCGCACCGCGAACACTCCGGGATCGGAGAACTTGGCGCCGATCACCACCGCCGCCTCGAAGCCCTCCGCGCCGCTGGACAACGCCGCGGCCACCGCCGACTGCAGAGCGGTCAACCGCAGCGACGACAGGCTCACCTCGCCCGCGGCGTAAGTGCGGCCGTCGGTGTCACGCACCGCCGCGCCCGCGGCGCCGCCGGTGCGCCCGAGCGCGCCCCTGGCCAGCACGTGCAGCTTGGCGTCCTCGGCATCCAGTTCGATCATCGGCTCTCTCCGTCCTCATCGTTTCTCGCGGGCTCGGCGGCCGCGGGCGTCTCCCGCCGCGTGCCCTCGCCCGGTGTGCTGGTGTCGCCGCGCGCCGATTCCGGCTGCGGCTGCTCGGCCCGGCGGACCATCACGGTGTGCACCCGCATCCGGCCACGCGCGTCCGGCCCGCCCTCACCGCGCAGCACCAGCCCGTAGGCCTGCACCTTCGACCCCGGCAGCGGCACACGTCCCAGCTCGTGTGCGAGGAGTCCGCCGACGGTGTCGACGTCCTCGTCCTCGATCTTCAACCCGTACAACTCGCCGAGGTCCTCCACCGACAGCCGCGCCGACACCCGGTAGCGGCCGTCCCCCAGATCTTCCACCGGCGCGATCTCGTCCGCGTCGTATTCGTCGGCGATCTCACCGACGATTTCCTCCAGCACGTCCTCGATGGTCACCAGACCGGCGATGCCGCCGTACTCGTCGACCAGCAGCGCCATGTGGTTGCGACGGCGCTGCATCTCGTCCAGCAGCGCGTCCAGCGGCTTGGAGTCGGGCATGAACACCGCGGGCCGCATGACCTCGCGCACCCGCACATTGCGGCTGCGGTCGGCATAGGTCACCAGGTCCTTGAGATAGACCACGCCGAGGATGTCGTCGACGTTCTCCCCGATCACCGGGATGCGCGAGTGCCCGCTGCGCACCGCCAGCGACATAGCCTGGGCGGCGGTCTTGGTGGCCTCGATCCACACCATCTCGGTGCGCGGCACCATCACCGCCCGCGCCGGGGTGTCGCCCAGCTCGAAGACCGACTGGATCATGCGGCGTTCCTCGTCGGCCACCACACCGCGCTCACCGGCCAGCTCGACCACCTCGCGCAGCTCGATCTCCGAGGCGAACGGCCCGTTGCGGAAGCCCTTACCTGGCGTGATGGCGTTGCCGAGCAGGATGAGCAGCCGCGACAGCGGGCTGAGCACGGCGCCGATGAACTGTAACGGCAGCGCGGCGGCCAGCGACAGCGAGTAGGCGTGCTGGCGGCCGAGGGTGCGGGGGCCGACGCCGATCACCACGTAGTCGACCACCACCATGATCGCGGCGGTGACCAACAGGGCGACGGTGTCCGGCCACAGCCGCATCAGGGCGGCGGCCAGCAGCACGGTGGCGCCGATCTCGCACGAGACGCGAAGCAGCACCATGAGATTGACGTAGCGGGCGCGCTCGGCGACGATGCGCGACAGCCGGGCCGCGCCGGGGCGTTCGACGCGCACCATGTCCCCCAGGCGCGCGGGCGAGATGGTGTTCAGCGCGGAGTCCAGGCCGGCGAAGAGCCCGCCGAGCGGGACGAGCACCACCGCGAGAACGATGAGTACCGGAGCGCTCACGCGGGGCCCAGTGCGTCACCCGGCGTCGTGAACCCCGCCTTCCCGAGCAGTCGCGCGTCCCGTTCGGCGAGTTCGGCGCGGCGCGCGGCCTCGCGCAGGCTCTCGTACCACTCCTCGAGCAGCCGGGCCTGCAGGGCGAACATCTCCTTCTCCTCCTCCGGCTCGGCGTGGTCGTAGCCGAGCAGGTGCAGGACGCCGTGGACGGTCAGCAGCGCCAGCTCGTGGTCGAGGGAGTGCTCGGCCTTGCGCGCCTGGGCGGCGGCGAACTCGGGGCACAGCACGATGTCGCCGAGCATCGACGGGCCGGGCTCGGGGCTGTCCGGGCGCCCGCCCGGCTCCAGCTCGTCCATGGGGAAGGACATGACGTCGGTGGGACCGGGCAGGTCCATCCAGCGCATGTGCAGGTCCGCCATCGTGTCGAGATCGACGAGCACCATCGACAGCTCGGCGGCCGGGTGCACGTCCATCCGCGCGATCACGAACCGCGCGACACTGACCAGATCTTCCTCGGGGACGTCGATGCCCGATTCGTTGGCGATCTCGATGCTCACCTGAACAGGGTATTCGGTGACGTGGAGAACAGCGGGACGGGACCCGGTGTAAGGCCCCGCCCCGCATGCTCAGCGGCGTTCGGACCGGCCCGCCGCGCGGCGCTGGGCGCGGTTGCCCGGCAGATGCGTGCCCACCGGCCGGGTCGCGGCCTCGAAGCGCTCATAGGCGTCGACGATGTCGGAGACCAGGCGGTGGCGCACCACGTCGCCGCTGGTGAGCTCGGCGAAATGGATGTCGTCGATCTCGGTGAGGATCTCCGAGGCCGCGCGCAGGCCCGAGCGGGCGCCGTTGGGCAGGTCGACCTGGGTCACGTCACCGGTCACCACGATCTTGGAGCCGAACCCGAGCCTGGTCAGGAACATCTTCATCTGCTCGGCGGTGGTGTTCTGCGCCTCGTCGAGGATGATGAACGAGTCGTTGAGGGTGTTGTGGGTGAGCAGGAAGTCCTCGGTCACGTACAGCGCGTCGGGCGCGGCGACCCGGATGCAGACCGCCTCCTCGGTGCCCGCTTCCTCGATGGAGTGGATGAACCGCATCGGCCTGCCACCGCCGTGCGCGGCATACCTGGCCGCCTTCTGCTCGCGGCGGAACGGCTCGATGCCCTCCGGCAGCCGGATGTCGAGCACGTAGCTCTCGCGCCGCTCGCCCGTCGCGCGCCGCACCGTCGAGCGGGTGCGCACGTTGACGATGCCGCCCAGCGAGTGGACGAGGAACAGCACGTCGGCGCGCACCTGCTTCGAGGCGGTCGGGTACTGGACGCGGCAGCTGCGCCCGGCCTGGGTGATCGGCCCCGCCGCGGCGTCGAGCATGCCCTGCAGCACGCTCAGGCGCACCGCGGACTCGTTGAGCAGGTAGTCGTCGGGAACCTGTGCGCCGTGCTCGCCGAGCGACAGGCCGACCGTGTACGGGTCGGCGGGCACCGGCCTGGCCGGGAACTCCACCGGCGCGCTGAGCAGCGGCAGCTCGTAGCGGTGGTGGTGGGCCGCGCGGAGGTTGCCGATCATCTCCTTGGTCTGCAACACCCGGGGCGGCTTGCCGCGACGCCGGTCGTCACGGGTGTAGACCGACCACAGGTGGTCCCCGGAGGCCAGCGTGGACGAGCCGTCCTGGGTGGTGACGCGGTAGATCTCCTTGAAACCCTGCGGGTAGACGCCGAGGACCTCGGTGGGACGGCCGTCGGAACCGATCACCTCGTCACCCACGGCGATCTCGCCGATCGGCCGGAAACCGGCCGGGGTGAGCACCTTGGTGTGCAGCGGCTGTGCGCGACCGCGCATGTAGGCCAGCGGGGCGACCTCGATGACGCCCGCGGCGGTCAGCTTCGGGATCGCCTCCGGGTCCATCATGTCGTGCAGCGCGTCGTAGAGCGGCCGCAGATAAGGATCGATCTTCTCGTTCAGGGTGCCGGGCAGGAAGCCGAGGCGCTCGCCCGCCTCCACCGCAGGGCGGGTGAGGATGATGCGGTTGACCTGCTTGGACTGCAGGGCCTGCACGGCCTTGGCCATGGCCAGATAGGTCTTGCCGGTGCCCGCGGGACCGATGCCGAAGACGATGGTGTGGGCGTCGATCGCGTCGACGTAGCGCTTCTGGTTCAGCGTCTTCGGCCGGATGGTCTTGCCGCGCCGGGACAGGATGTCGAGGCTGAGCACCTCGGCGGGCGACTCGGACAGGTCCGAGGTCAGCATGGACACGGTGTGACGGACCGCCTCCGGGGTGATCACCTTGTTGCGCCCGGTCAGCGCGACCAGTTGCTCGATGACACGCTCGGCCAGCGCCACATCGGAGGCCCTGCCGGTGAGGGTGACCGAGCTGCCGCGCACATGGATGTCGGCGTCGAGCAGACGCTCGAGCTCACGCAGGTTCTCGTCGGCGGAGCCGAGCAGCGGAAAGACGGATTCGGGAGCCAGTTCGATGCTGGAACGCACCGTGCGGGCAGCGGGGCCCGAGCTGTTGGCACCTGCACCGATTCCGGTCACGGGGTTGGTCGGCTCACCGATCTCACCTTGGGTTCGCAAAGGTCGTTACAGCCCGCTTTCCGGTCTCGACAGTACTGCCGCGCGGCCGGACGCTCTTCCGGCCGGAAGTACATCGGGGATACCCACCGACCAGGCAAGTTTAACGCGGCCCCCCGACACGCCGACAGTGAATAACCGCCAGGGCGGACTCGACGCCCGGGTCCGCGGGCCGGTCGTGTGGGCAATCGAACCCATGACACCAGAGCACGAGAGCTTCGACAAGCACGACCAGGCACCGGGGGAGGCGAAGTCGCCGGAGTCCGCGTGCGGCACGGATTGCGGCACGTCGTGGACCAGAAAGCTGCCCGCGGGTATGGCCGTCGGACTGGCACTCGGCGTCGTCCTCGGCCTGACCGTGCTCGACAACATCGCCGTCGGTGTCGGCTTCGGCATGGGCATCGGCATCGCGGTGGCGGTCGCGCTGGGGTCGCGGGAGGGATGATCGCGCGGCGCTGATGGTCGCCCCGGGCCGGCTCGCCGTCGGCCCGGCTACCAGCGCGGGGTGAGCGCTCCCAGCGCGCCGAGGGCGACCGCGGCGGCCGTGGAGGTGCGCAGCACCGTCGGGCCGAGCACGACGGTCCGCGCGCCCGCCTCCGTCAGCGCCGACAGCTCGCTGTCGTCCAGCCCGCCCTCGGGGCCGACGATCAGCACCACCCTCGGCACGCCGGTGAAGTCGAGTTCGGTGAAGCGCGCGGCCCCCGACTCGTGCAACGCGGCCACCACCGCGCCCTCGGCGCGCGCGGCGCGCACCAACTCGACCAGGTCGCGGGTGCGGTGCAACTCGTGGACCTCGGGGATGTAGGCGCGGCGGGACTGTCTGGCCGCCGCGCGGGCCGCCGCGCGCCACTTCTCGATTCCCTTGGCGGCCTTGCCGTCCCACTTCGCCACGCAGCGCAACGACTGCCACGGCACGACGGCGTCCGCGCCCGCCTCGGTCATCAGCTCGACGGCCAGCTCCGAGCGCTCGGACTTGGGCAGGGCCTGCACCACCGTGACCTCCGGCGTGGGCCGTGACGCCAGGGCGCGGTCGAGCACACGCAGGTGCAGCCGGTCGCGCTGGGCGTCGACGACCTCGGAGGCGGCGAGCAGGCCGCGGCCGTCGGAGAGGGTGATCGCCTCGCCGACCCTGGTGCGGCGCACGGTGGCCGCGTGCCGCCCCTCCGGGCCGTCGAGCACGGCGATCTGCCCCGGCTCGGGGATGTCGTCGAGATAGAAGACCGTGGCGGCCAACGGGTCAGCGTCCGCTGAAGGAGGCCCGCAACCGGGCGAACAGGCCGCTGTTGTGCTCGGACTGCGCCGACATGACCTCGGCCCGATCGCGATCGCGCAGGGACTTGTACTTGCGCAGCAGCTCGGTCTGCTTGCCGTCCAGCTTGGCCGGGATCACGATGTCCAGGTGCGCGAGCAGGTCGCCGCGCACGCCGGAACGCAGCTTCGGCATGCCGTGGCCGCGCAGCACCGAGACCTCGCCCGGCTGGGTGCCCGCCGGGATGGTCAACTCGACCGGGCCGTCGAGGATGGTGTCGATGACGACGGTGGTGCCGAGCGCCGCGTCGACCATCGGGACCCGGACCGTGCAGTGCAGGTCGTCACCGTCGCGCACGAACACGTCGTGCGGCTGCTCGACGATCTCCACGTACAGATCGCCCGCCGGGCCGCCGCCCGGTCCGACCTCGCCCTGGGCGGCCAGCCGCACACGCATGCCATTGGCCACGCCCGCGGGGATCGGCGCGGCGATCTCGCGCCGCGCGCGCACCCGGCCGTCGCCGCCACACTTGCCGCAGGGGTCGGGGATGGTCTCGCCCGCGCCGCGGCAGGTGGGGCAGGGACGGGAGGTGAGCACCTGGCCGAGGAAGGAGCGCTGGACCGACTGCACCTCGCCCGCGCCGCCACAGGTCTCGCAGCGGATGGGCTTGGAGTCGCCGTTGGTGCCCGAGCCCTTGCACAGGTCGCAGAGCACAGCGGTGTCGACGGTCAGATGCTTGGTGACGCCGACGGCGCACTCGGCCAGGCTCAGCCGGGTGCGCAGCAGCGAGTCGGCGCCGGGCTGGACGCGACCGCGTGGCTTGCGCTGGCCGCCGCCGGTGCCGCTCATGCCGCCGAAGAACGCCTCGAACACGTCGCCGAGACCGCCGAATCCGGCGCCGGAGAAGCCGCCGGCGCCGCCGCCGTTCTCCAGGGGATCGCCACCCATGTCGACGATGCGGCGCTTCTCCGGGTCGGAGAGCACCTCGTAGGCGGTCGACACGTCCTTGAACTTGGCCTGCGCCGCCTCGTCCGGATTGACGTCCGGGTGGAGCTCACGCGCCAGCTTCCGGTAGGCGCGCTTGATCTCCTGGTCGGTCGCGTTGCGCCCGACGCCGAGTAGTCCGTAGTAGTCCCGTGCCACGTGAGTTCTCTAGTCCTCGGTTCGCTGTACTCGCACTCGTGCCGCCCCCACCGAACGCAGGAGCACCATCAGTCGGATGCACTCAACTTTATCCGGCTGCACTCAACTTTATAGGGCCGGAGTCCGAGCGTAACAGCGACGTGGCGTGACCTCGGTCGCGCGGCGGCCGCTCCCAGCTCAGGACGCCGGGGCCGGGAGCACCTCGCCGACGGCGCGGCCCGGCGGGCTCAGCGCTGGGCCAGGACCTCGCCGATGTAGCGGGCGACCGTGGCCACCGAGGCGATGGTGCCCGGGTAGTCCATCCTGGTGGGACCGAGCACGCCCATGCCGCCGAGGACCGAGCCGGAGGCGCCGTAGCCGGTGGTGACCACCGAGGCGCTGCGCATCTCCTCGACCTGGGTCTCCTCGCCGATGCGTACCGTGACGGTGCCCGGCTGCTGCGCGGCGGCCAGCAGCTTGAGCACGACCACCTGCTCCTCCAGCGCCTCCAGCACCTGCCGCAGCGCGCCGGGCAGGCCGAAGTCGGCGGCGTTGCGGGTGAGATTGGCGGTGCCGCCGAGCACCAGACGTTCCTCTGGATGCTCGACCAGCGTCTCGACCAGGACGGTGGAGACCCGGATGAGCACGTCGCGCAGCCGTTGCGGCGCGCTGTCGGGCAGTTCGGCCACCGCGGCCGAGGCCGACGCCAGGCGCTTGCCGTCCATGGCGGCGCCGAGCAGGGCGCGCAGCGCGGACAGGTCGTCGTCGTCGATCACCGCGCCGAGGTCGACGATGCGCTGGTCGACCCGGCCGGTGTCGGTGATGACCACCAGCAGCAGGCGCGCGGGATTGAGCGCGACGACCTCGATGTGGCGCACCGTGGACGCCGAGACCGTGGGGTATTGCACGACCGCGACCTGACGGGTCAGCTGGGCGAGCAGGCGCACGCCGCGGCGCAGCACGTCGTCGAGGTCGACGCCGGACTCCAGGAACTGCATGATCGCCCTGCGCTCGGCGGGCGAGAGCGGCTTGACCTCGGAGATGCGGTCGACGAACTGGCGGTAGCCCTTGTCGGTGGGGATGCGCCCGGAACTGGTGTGCGGCTGGGTGATGTACCCCTCGGCCTCGAGCACCGCCATGTCGTTGCGCACGGTGGCACTGGACACGCCGAGGTTGTGCCGCTCGACCAGGGTCTTGGAACCGATCGGCTCCTTGGTCGCCACGTAGTCCGCCACGATCGCGCGGAGAACCTCGAAGCGGCGATCCTCGGTGCTCGACGACATCGGGCCCCACCTCCTCGCTCCTGCCGTACGCCTCAGCCCACCGGCGTACTCCCGGTCACCGACTTCGGCATGACCGGTCTGTCCGAGTATCCAGTTTAATTGTCGACGCACCAATCGCCCGATGAGCTGCCCGACGAGCTGCCCGATGAGCTGCCCGATCAGCCGACGAGCGAACTGCCCGATCGGCCGACGAGCGCGCAGCCCTCATCAGCTGCCCGGACGGGCGGGTGGGCGGAGGATACCGGGTCAGGGACGGCCGACGAGCTTTCCCGCCTGGGCATCGAGCCCGAGCATCGACAGCAGCGACAGGCAGTCCTCGGCGTTCTGCGCGTGCCCGGCGACGGTGCGGGCGGCTATGGCCCGCTTCCGGGCGAACTCGGCCTTCTCGGCCGCGCGCATTTCGGAGAATTCGTAAGGCTCGTGCACGGTCTGCACACGTGATGACTCGGTCAAATCGACTCCTCGAAGTTCTTCGGAGCCTACCGCGAACCGTGCCGGCGGCAATACCTGACAACGGGACGTCCGGTTGTCCGCCCCGGCTCGCTCGAACCCCGCTGTCCCGACCCCGCTGTCGCGGCTCCGCCGCGTCGGGCTGCGCCTGCCCCGGCCCGCTCAGACGACGAGGCGGCGCACCAGGGCGTCGGCCAGCAGCCGTCCGCGATCGGTGAGCACCAGGTGATCACGCTCGCGCACGCCGAGACCGTCGGCCACGATCTCCTCGACGACCGGCGCCGCCGCGGGTTCCAGCTCGGCCAGCGGCAGCCCGGTGCGCAGCCGGATGGTGAGCATGACGCGCTCGAGATAGCGGTCCTCGGCGGTCAGCGCCTCCCACCCCGCCGCGGGCAGGCCGCCGAGGGCGGCCCGATCCGCGTTGCGGGCAGGATGCTTGGCGTTCCACCAGCGCACGCCGCCGAGGTGGCTGTGCGCGCCCGGCCCCGCGCCGAGCCAGTCGCCGCCGTCCCAGTAGCCGAGGTTGTGCCTGCACCTGGCGTCCTCGCCGGCCGCCCAGTTCGACACCTCGTACCAGCTCATTCCCGCCTCGGTCAGCCGCCGGTCGACCAGTTCGTAGCGGGCGGCGAGCACGTCGTCGTCCGGGGCGGGCAGCTCGCCGCGCCGCACCCGCCGCGCCAGGGCGGTGCCGTCCTCGACGATCAGCGAATAGGCCGAGACGTGGTCGACGCCCGCGTCGAGCACCGCGTCGAGGCTGGCGTCGAGATCGGCGTCGGTCTCGCCGGGGGTGCCGTAGATGAGGTCCAGGTTGACGTGCTCGAATCCGGCGGCGCGGGCCTCCTTCGCGGCGGCGACCGGGCGGCCTGGGGTGTGCGCGCGGTCGAGCACGGCCAGCACGTGCCTGGCGGCGGATTGCATGCCGAGCGAGATCCTGGTGTAGCCGGCCGCGCGCAGCCGCTCGAAGAAGGCGGGCGAGGTGGACTCCGGGTTGGATTCGGTGGTCACCTCCGCGCCGGTGGCGAGGGTGAAGTTCGCCCGGATCGCGTCGAGGACCGCGGCCAGGCCGTCGCCGCCGAGCAGCGAGGGCGTGCCGCCGCCGACGAAGACCGTCTCGACGGCGGGCACCGGGCTCGGCAGCGCCGCGAACGCGGCCGCGGCGGCGGCCAGTTCCCCGCGCAGGGCCGCCAGCCAGGACTGCGGTGATGCCGAGGTGCCGAGTTCACCGGCGGTGTAGGTGTTGAAATCGCAGTAGCCGCAGCGGGTCGCGCAGAACGGGACGTGGATGTAGACACCGAAGGGCCCGCCGCCGAAATCACGCAGCACGGGGGTGTCGGCGTCGGGCTGGGTCGGGGCTGCCGCTGGACTCACCTGTTCAGTGTGCCCGCAGGCCGCCGGGGGCAGGAGGCCACGGTCGCGGGGGGGGGTACCGCGGCCCCCCCCCCCCCCCCCCCCCCCCGCCGGGCGGGGCACGGGGCGCACCCGGGGGGGTGTGG